>CAVGYR010000062.1:4428-9457 GCA_963633325.1 uncultured Treponema sp. | reverse complement strand
AATATTTAATACTGCTCAATGCCAAAACTTTAGAAAGAATAATCAAGTTTTAAAATCTATCTTTATCGACGGTGTTGAACTTGATTCATTATTTGATAATAAACGTAAAGCATATAAATATTTAGCTGAAAAGATACTTGAAGGTACACACGCAATTGAAGTTGTGGACTTCTTAGAGGCCGACGGACTTGTAAAACCAAATATTGTACCTGTTAAATTTAAATTTAATCAAAAAGAATATGTTAGAGAAAATTTTACATATCTTGATAGATTTTTAAATTTCTTACATATTAAGAATAATATTCCTGATCTAAATAAAAATGAAAAGAATAATTTTGTTTTACAACAACAAAATGTGCTTGATAGACACAAGAAAATTTGTGAAACTATCGCAAATGATTTAAAAGAATTTAATAAACATATTAGTGGTGACGAAGGCGTTGTAGGCTTTAAATCTGATTTTAAGGAACTAAATTTTGATCGTCCTGTTCAAAGACAAATAGATGTAGAAGAACTTAAAGAAGACAATATTAAGGTTATTGAACAAAATATAAATAAAGAAATTGTAAAAGAAAAAGATAAAAATGAAATCGTAAAATAATAACGTTTTACGTTAAAGGAGAAAGATTTATGGAAGATGTTAGAGTTATTGAAATAAAGTCTAGTGTTTTTGAAGACAACAATAATGAAGCAGATAAATTAAGATCATATTTAAAAGAAAATGGTGTTTTCTTATTAAATGTTATGTCAAGCCCTGGTAGTGGAAAGACTACTACTCTTACTAAGGCTATTAATTTGCTTAAAAACAAATACAAGATTGCAGTTATGGAAGCTGATATTGATTCAGACGTAGATGCAAAAAAGATTAAAGAAAATACTCATGTTGAATCTATTCAATTACATACAGGTGGTATGTGTCATTTAGATGCGACTATGACTCGTCAAGGGCTTGATAATTTAGATTTATCAAAACTTGATTTAGTAATTCTTGAAAATGTAGGTAATTTAGTATGTCCTGCTGAATTTGATACAGGAGCTCATAAGAGTATTACAATTTTATCAGTTCCTGAAGGGGACGATAAGCCTTTAAAATACCCACTAATGTATTCAGTTTGTGATTGTGTATTAATTAATAAGATTGATGTATTGCCTTATTTTGATTTTTCAGTCGAAAAATGTATTTCAAATATTCATTTTAGAAACAAAGATGCGAAAGTATTTAAAATTTGTGCTAAAACAGGCGAAGGTGTAAGTCAATTTACTGATTGGCTAGAAGAAGAAATTAAGAAAGTTAAGGGGGAGTAAAAAGTGGGAAAAAAGATTAAAATTGATGATATCGTTCCAATGTACGATACAGTAAATCCACCTCATATGTATGATAAAGAACCTAGTGAAAAGATTATTAAACTAGGTAGAAAAATCACTGATGTGGCTAAACATAAATTGTTTGGTGTTAAGGTAAGTGACCCTGAATATTGGGGGTTAGCTGAAATATTAACTGAAGATATGGCTGATGTGGGTTTGTCAATGAAGTTAAGAACACCTTATACTTTTGATGAGATGTGTAAACTAAATCCTGATAAAGCTAAAGATAAAGAGGCTTTCCGTAAGCTTTTAGATGATATGTTATATGTAGGTTTACTTGAGTTTGATTACGGAAATCATTATGACCATGATGGACGCTGTGCACCTCAAACTGAAAAAAGATATATTTTAGCTATGTTTGTACCAGGATCTGCTGAAATGTTTAACATGGAAGAAACTAGTGACTGCGTTAACCGTCGTTTAATTGAGCACCCTGCCGTAGCTTCATTCTTTGAAAGAATGACATATTTACCACTAGCTGGAATCACACAAATGGTACCTCCTGGTGGCGCTGGTGTTGGTATGCACGTCATCCCTGTTGAAGAAGCTATAAATATGACTAATGAAAGTGTGGATTTAGAACATTTGTCATATTGGCTTAAGAAATATAAGGATAAGATTGGTGTTGGTCAATGTTCATGTAGATCAAGCAGACAAGCATTAGGCGAAGGATGTGGCGACGACAATTACGGCTGGTGTATTGGTGTTGGTGACTTTGCGGACTATTGTAGAGAAACAGGAAAGGGACATGATATAACTTACGAAGAAGCCATGGAGATCTTGAAGAAAGCCGAAGAAAATGGTTTCGTTCATCAAATTACTAATATTGACGGCGAAAATAAGATTTTTGGTATCTGTAACTGTAATGTAAACATTTGTAATGCCCTTCGTACAAGTCAATTATTTAATACACCTAATATGTCTCGTAGTGCTTATACAGCTAAAGTTGATCCTAGTAAATGCGTTGCCTGTGGGCGCTGTGTAGAATACTGCCCTGCCGGAGCTGTTAAATTAGGACAAAAAATATGTACTAAACAAGGTGAAATAGTTTATCCTAGACACGAATTACCTGATAATAAAAAATGGGGACCTGAAAAGTGGGATCCTGATTATCGTGATAATAACCGAATTAATTGTTATGACACAGGTACAGCGCCATGTAAGACAATGTGCCCTGCTCATATTGCAGTTCAAGGTTATATAAAAATGGCTAAAGAAGGCAGATATTTAGATGCCTTAAAATTAATCAAATATAATAACCCGTTCCCTGCAATTTGTGGACACGTGTGTTACCACCCATGTGAAGACGCATGTACTAGAAATAATATTGATAGTGCAGTTTCAATTGATGAAATTAAGAAATTTGTGGCTATGCAAGACTTAAATAGTGATACAAGATATGTTCCAAAAATCGTTATGCCAGTGAGTCCTGCAAGACAAGTCCCATTACCTGAATTTAAAGAAAAAATTGCAATTATCGGTGCCGGCCCTGCAGGTCTTACTGCAGCTTATTTCCTAGCTTTAAAAGGTTATAAACCAACAGTATTTGAAAAAAATAGCGAACCAGGCGGTATGATGGTTTATGGTATTCCATCATTTAAACTTGAAAAAGATGTTGTAAAAGCTGAAATTGATGTCATCCGAGCTTTAGGCGTTGATATTAGATGTAATGTAAATGTCGGTAAAGATATCACTATTAATGATCTAAAAAAAGAAGGATATAAAGCATTCTATATTGCAATAGGTTGTAGTGGAGCTAATATTCCTGATATTAAAGGTGTTGGCGCAAACGGTGTTATGAGTGCAATAGATTTATTACATAGTGCGCACGAGAATGAAAATCAAGAAATTTGTGAAGACGTTATTGTAATCGGTGGCGGTAATGTAGCTGTAGACGCAAGTAGAACGCTTCAAAGATTTAATGCAAAATCAGTCACAATGGTTTCTCTTGAAACTCTTGAGACAATGCCAGCTTCTAAAGAAAGTATTGATCTTGTATTAAAAGAGAATATTAAAATAGTTAATTCATACGGACCATCTGAAATTCTTAGAGACGAAAACAATAATATTTGCGCGGTTAAATTTAAGAAATGCTTATCTACAATTGATCCGCTAACTAAGAAATTCGATCCTAAATATGATGAATCCGATACAATTGTTATCAACTCTACTAAGGTTGTGTTTGCGACTGGTCAAAAGATTGTTTGGGATAATTTATTAGATGGCACAAATGTTGAATTAAATGGTCAATATCCTAAGGCTGATAAATTCACATACCAAACAAGTGATGAATCTATTTTTGTAGGCGGAGATGTTTATACAGGTCCTAGATATGTTATAGATGCAATCGCACAAGGTAAAGAAGCTGCTATTTCAATACACAGATACGTTCAACCTAATACAAGTATGACTATCGGCCGTAATCGAAATGATTATAAGAGTTTAGATAAGAACAATTTAGTTATAAATAGTTATGATTCAACTCAACGACAAGAGACTAAACTTAAAGCTGGATTTGAAAAAACATTTAGAGATATGCATGAAACGCTAACAGAAGAACAAGTTAAAAAAGAAGCTAGTCGTTGCCTAAGTTGTGGCATGTCTATAGTCGACCCTAATAAGTGTATTGGTTGCGGTATATGTACTACAAAATGTGATTTTGATGCTATACATTTAGTAAGAGATCACCCTGAATGCACAAAAATGGTTTTAAGTGAAGATAAATTTAAACATATCTTACCATATCAAGCAAAGAGAGCTGGAAGAATCTTATTTAGAAGAAAATCAAAAGAAGAAAAAGAATATAATAAGAAATACAAAGCTTATCAAAAACGCGTGAAATTAGCTAAGAAGGATGAAGCTAATGCATGAACTAGGAGTAGTATTTCATATTCTAAAAAAAGTAGATAAGATTGCATGTGATAACAATGTAAAAGAAGTTACATCACTAACTTTAGAAATTGGTGAAGTATCAATGATTGTACCTACATACTTTGTAGATTGTTTTAACTGGGCAAAGGTAAATCGTAGCACATATGCTAAAAACTGCAATCTTATCATTAATCAAATTAAAGCTGTTACAAAGTGCAATGATTGCAATAAAGAATATGAGACTGTAAAGTACGGTAGAATTTGTCCTTATTGTAATAGTGAACATACTTATCTTGTAACAGGAAACGAAGTAATGATTAAAGAAATTGAGGTTCGTTAATTTTAACGATAAATAAATATGGAAAACAAAAAAGATAATAAATTATTTAAAATTTTAATTTCAACTCTTGTAGGAATAAATTTTATTGTTACAATTGTATTATTATGTTTAGTAATTAACAATAATAAAAAAGTTGAAGTTAACGATGAAACAACAATAAAATATACTTTATACATCGGTACAAATGATAAAGATACTTATGAGCCTGTATACGAATACGAAACTTGTGTAGCTAAAGTAACAGAAATTTGTGTTAAATATACTGATGGATGCACAATTAGTGAAGCCCATGGCTATTGGAAAGATGATACAAATGCAATTACAAAAGAAGAAACGATTGTTTTAATATTAGAAGATATTGAAAAAAGTGTAGTATATCAAATTTGTGATGAAGTTATAAAAGAATTAAATCAAAATTCGATTCTTGTAGAAACAGGAAATATTGCAACTGAA
>CAVGYR010000062.1:3648-4418 GCA_963633325.1 uncultured Treponema sp. | reverse complement strand
CAACTGAATTTTATTCGACAACTAAATAAAGAAAACTCAAGTAGGAAAATTACTTACTTGAGTTTTTTTACTATTTTTTCTTAAATAAATTTAGAAAATATTCACTAGGAGGTAAATCGTCTAATTTAATATTAGTTTCTTCAATATATTCTTTTTCATTTTTCTTTTGAATTGAGAGAATTCTTGAGAAATCTTTTGTTAAAGTTTCGTTAATTTCATCAATATCTAAAGGATTATCGAAGTCCCCAAATTTTTCATTATCGAAGTTCCATGGAAGATAATATCCTTTTTCTTCGTCGTTTTCAGTATCTTCAGGGTCAATATCGCCGTCTAGATAAGCATAAAGAGAACTTATGTTATCTTCCCATATACCTTGCCCGTGTGCATCTTCTAAAATGAAAGAATATCTTGAATCATAGTCGATAACATCGATAATTTCACAATCAAATTCATAACCTTCGCCTGTGTCATATTCGAAAATGAAGTTTTTAGGTAAATCGGATAACTTATAATTGCCTAAATATTTTTGAGTTATAAAACTAGCTTCTTCCATAAAACAAGCCATTACATAATGTTCATTATCAGTTTTTATTAAATGACAATGTTCGAATGTAGCACCTAAAATAAAAGAGAAGAATGTGGCTAATTTGTTTAAATCAGGATTTCCTTTTACTAAAATTGTTCTATTGAATTTTAAAGGATTTTCTTTAAAATCAAGGGTAATTCTTGTATATTTCATTTTTTATATCTCCTTTTCTTTAGTATATATA
>CAVGYR010000062.1:0-3638 GCA_963633325.1 uncultured Treponema sp. | reverse complement strand
AATTAAAACATCTAAGAATTTCTTCTTAGATGCCTAAATTATTAAATTACAAATGAATCGATAGCTAATGAATCATTTAATATTTTAACTTTAATCTTCTTAATTCCGCTAAATTCAATATAATAAATTTCATCGAAATTTACAATCTCGGTTTTATCATCAATTGTAAGTTCTATTTGTGAATTAGAATTTTTTGTAATTAGACCAAAGTTGTTTTCACATGTAATCTCAAATGAACCATTACCAGTTATTGTATAACCAAATGTAGAAAATTCTTGAACATAATTAAATGTTTCATTAGACTTAATTATATATTTAGCATTTTTAGCCGAAACTAAGTTTCCGTTTGTGTTTAATGACATATTTATATCGCTAAGTGCTACATATTTATGTTCACTAGTATCGGTTATAACTAATTTGTAATATCTAAAATCAGTAGTATTAAAACTTATAACTTGGTTTCTATTTGTTTTTTTATCGTTTTTAATATCTACTTCCTCTAGACTATCTAGAGACGCGCCAACATACAATTTATATTTTGTAGGGTAATGAGCTTGATTACCATTATATGTTGTAATATTTAGAGTGTTTAGTGAATAAACTTTACCTAGGTCAATAGTAAGTTCGAAAGGTTCACTAGAAATCATTTTACCTTTTACACTATGGTAACTAGTAGAAGAATTACCATCTAAGATATTAGAAATTTTATAGTTATCATCCCACTCTTTGTAACTAGAGGTATATGAAACAATTGTTTGATTTGTATAAGGTACACTAAACGAAGGAGAAGAATATCTACGAGTATATAAATCTTCGCTTGTAAAATTTAAGACATTACTTGTGTCGTTATATAACAAAGATGTACTAATAGAACTTAGAGTATCATCAAATGATCCGTAAAGTTCACCAAATCCATCATTATGATAAGAATTTAAAGTTACTCTAAAATATATGTAATCGCCTTTTTTAACATTATATGTAATGTAGTTTGTTTTGCAATCGATAGGAGTACTTCTAGGGCTTTCAATAGAATCAGAGTATGCACTAGAATTTAGGCCTGTTTCTAAATATGTATCAGTTCTATTAGAAGTTCTTACCGAAATTTTATAAGTACCACTTTTGTTCATATAAATCTTGCCGTAGTAAGATGCAATTTGGTTTGCATGAATTCCGTTTATAAAATGTTTTTTAACAATTGACTCATTCACATCAATCGCATCTTTAAAATTAGCTTCTAAAGCTTCTTTAGCAGTTGAATAAATACGTGAATTATAAGTATAAGTTTCTAAGTTAATACCTGCATATTTAGGATTTAATTCAACAATGAATGTAATATCATTTGAAATTGTGCCATTTGTAACAGTTAGTGTGATTAATGTTTTAGATTGTTTAGAATTATCAATTAAAATTTTATTACCATCAATTTTAAATTTAGTATTTGATTCAGAAGATACTTTCTTAATTTTATAAGTAAAATTAGAAGGAATAGTTAAAGAAGAGTCTAAGTCGATTGTATAATTTTCACTAGGTGTAACCTTATAAGGAAGAACAGTTATTTGTTCGACTCCGTTAATTACTTTACCTGTTTGTTCTTTAAGTGTTGCCGGTATAAACATCGGAAGAGAAGAATATTTTTCTTTTAATGTGTCAGTTACAGTTTGATTTAATAATGTGAAATAATATTCCATGTTATAACCTGTAGTTTCACATAATGATTCATACCAATTATCTACTCCGCCACTTCCTTTTTTATATTTAGCGGCTTCTATAAATGTGTCGACACCAAATGTGTGAATAATATCTGCGTAAGTATTTAAAGAAGATGTAGTTTCGTTATTACTAGATTGTGTTAGTGTTTCTTTAAGAGACACTTCAGGATTTAAATATCTATTCCACCCGGATAAAGAGTCACGATCTTCACTAATCTTAGTATAACTAATATATGATAATAAACTAATTGCGTTATTAGTTACTTCGTCCCCTGGTACAAATCCATACCTTTGGAAATGGTGATTGTACTCGTGAATTGTTCCCCACATTCCGTTTGTAATAAAGGAGTCATAATCTAGAGAACCAGTCATCCAATCAGGAGGAAGATTACACCAGTTTCTGCCGACAAATGCGACGGCACCGCCAGCCGCTATAAACGGATCATACAAGAAGTCAATTCCAATTGAAGTTCTTGAACCTGCAGGAATTTGTCGCGAAATATTTGAAATTTTTACCCAAAGACTAGATACATTGTTTAGGTTATCATAATCTAAAGGTGCATATTTTTTAGGACCTGAGTGACGAACACAAGCGTCATAAATTTCAAAATCGAAATAAGGTGCACTACAATCTTTTAAACGATTGAATTCATCTTCAGTAGTTAAACCATATATAAAATGAGTATATTCAACAGCGCCAGAAATCGTAATAGAAAAATCACATTGTTTTAGAGGCGTAACATATATAGGTCCGCCTAAAAATGTACCGACATAGCCTAGAGTTGAATCCACAAGCATTTCGTTTCCAAGTAAGGGCATACGTGAAAAATCTGAGCGAGCTTGCCAAATGTTATTTAATTCATTATTTTGAGAATATTGGCCCATCTCGATTTTCACACCACCGGTTTTTTCTAAATCTTCCTCAGATAATATGATTTTTATTACTTCACCAGCAGGCGCATATAATCCTGTTAAATGGTTCCCTACTTCGCGGGCACTATAAGTTAATTTCTTAATTACAGCTTTTTCAGTGTCAGAAACAGTCCCGTAGTAAGTATTAAGAGAAGTCGAATGCTTATAAAATTTTCTTTCAAGTAATTCATCATTTAGATATAAATTACCATCTTTATCCATTTTATTATAAGTTGTGTTACTAGCTTTTAAATAATTTGATTCATTGATTAATGCAGTTTTTTCTTCCTCAGTGATATTATCAATACTTGTACCGTAAGTAGGGTATCTAGCACCCTCGTCAGATACATCACTAGCTATATTTCTAGAAACGTTACCTAAAATTTCATAAGACATGCCAATTTTTAAATCAGAACCTGAAAATGTAAGATTTCTAGTTTCTTCATTATTGTTAGAACTTTCTTCAGTATGTTTTCTACAATTAGTAAGCGTAAAAACTGATAAAATACTTAAAATTAAGAGAATAATTTTTTTCATATAAACTCCTTAAAATAACCTTAATAATAATAAAATAATAGATATAAAAATTCAACAAAAAAAATTTAAATCATAAAAATTCTTGTCCTACATTTAGAATTATAATGTATACAAAAAGGAGGAATGATTATGGAAGAAAATGATGTATTTGAACAACAAATGCGTTTAGCAACTAATCATTTAGATTTAACAGATAATTATCTTTTAGCTTATGAAGAAGTTTTAAAAAATAATTTCGGAATTACAAACGACAATTTCAAGAAATTAAAAAATAATATTAATGAATTCATGGAAGAATTTGTATCACGCTTAGTTACAATTTTACCCGTTGACTATACTGAGGTTACTCTTGCAAAAGAAAGAAGTAGATTTGAAAAACGTCTTACTAACATGTATACAAAGAATCTAGCTGAATTTATAAAAAATAGTAATTATAAAAATAATTATGATTTACTTTATAAACCAGAAAATTTAACAGAT
>CAVGYR010000061.1:7866-9577 GCA_963633325.1 uncultured Treponema sp. | reverse complement strand
GATAAGAACTAAAGAAAAATCATTATTATTTGTTTCATCTTTTGGCGGCGCTTTAGGGGCTTTCTTTGCAAGAAAAATATACCATCACAAAACTGAAAAAGTATATTTTTCAATTGTAATTTATTTATCACTAATTTGTGAATTAACTCTTCTAGGATTATTTATTTACGGAGGTTTCGTTAAATAATGAGTACTGAACTTGAAAGATCGCATTCAAAATGGTCTAATTTCAAATTAACCATTAAATCTATTTTATTAGTTATTTTTTCAAATTCTATTTGGGTTCTTCTTTATTTATTCAACACATTAAATAAAGGATTATTTGTAGGATTACTTATAGCTAATATAGTTATTTTATTATTAATAATAACTTCATTTAGGAACTTTAAAAGATAAGTTCCTTTTTTAATCTCTTACAAGATACATTCCTGTATCTAATAAACTATTACTTAACCCCGGCAAGTAAAAAGAAGCCTCATAACCATTTTGAATGGAATCATAATAAATACCAAAATACAAAATTGTTTTCACAGAAGTATATATTCCTAAAGGTTTTTTTAAATTGTCATATAGTTCAACTAAATCGCCTTGAAAAATATCACCAACAACTTGCCCTACTATGTAATCACTTTTAATTTCTTTTATTTTGATATAATTATTCATCTTTTTTCTCTTTCTCGAAAACTATTTCTAATTTATTAGGATAAGTATCGGATTCCGTATAAGTGTATTTTAAATAAACGTCTAATGTAGTGCCTTTTTTCGTTGTAATAGTAACTCTTTCGCTTGATATACCATTTGAAAATAGTTCTTTTACTAACTTTTTAGTCCATTTTTTTACGTTTATTTGATTCTTGTTAATGCTTACTTTGCACTTTTCATTTGTACATTTATATGCGTATGCAGTTTCAATAATATTAGATGCGCAAACAGGGCACTTACAAATAGGCTTAACTTCTTCTTTTAAATTCTCGTTTAGAGGATCACTTTCGGCTTTAGCACTAAAATCAAAACTTAAAACATTATGATATTTAGCATCTTTATCATATTTATAAATCATCAAGGCCTCAAATTCAGTTTTGTTTTTAGAAACACATAGGACTTTAGTTTTTGAATTCCCATTTGTAAATAAATTAATTGCTTGATTTTTGTTAATATGTTTAGCACCTAATGCTGTTTTAAATATTGCAACATCGCACTTCTTATTTGTACAATAATAACTTTTTTCGTTTTCTAAAATAGGGGACGCGCAAATAGGGCATAAGCACAACTTATTCTTTTCAATATTTAATTTATAAAGGTCTATTTCTTTAACTGATTTAACAAAACGATTAATCAAATCAATAATTTCATCTAAAAATTCATCACAAGAATAATTACCTTTACTAATATCATCTAATTTTCGTTCAAAATAAGCAGTTAACTTTACACTTTTAAGTTCCTCAAAAGGTATCGTATCAATCAAATCGATACCTTTTTTTGTAGGATGTATATATTTCTTTTCAAATTCTTCGATAAGCCCTCTTTTTTTTAGTTCTTCAATAATTGAGGCTCTTGTAGCTTCTGTACCTATTCCTTCGACACTTTTAAGCACATTCTTATCTTCTTTTGAGTCTACATATTTAATTGGATTTTTCATCATCTTGATTAATGAACCTTCAGTAAATCTAGATGGTGCTTTTGTTTCTCCTTCAACGACATCAACTTGTGT
>CAVGYR010000061.1:6214-7856 GCA_963633325.1 uncultured Treponema sp. | reverse complement strand
ACCCTTTTGTGCTTTAACAAACGTCTTTTCTTTATCATTATCTTTTTTACCATAAGTATAAGCTTTTCTATGTCCTAAAAAAGTACAAGCTTCGATTACAGTTTCAAATTTATAATTATTTTTATTAAATAATATTTTTTGTTTTGTAATTTTTGCGTCTGGCAAGAATGATGCTAAAAAACGCTCAACAATTGCCATATATACATGTATTTCATCAATCTTTAAATTCTTAATATAATTAATATCAACTTTTCTTAAAGTAGGAGTTAATGCTTCATGGGCTCCGATGTCTTTTTTTGCAATCATTATAGGATTAATCTTATATTTGTTTTCTTTAATTTCGTTAATCAAAGTCGAACATACAGCTAAACTGTCTAAGATTTGATAAGTTTTACTTGCAAGTTCTTTTGAAATATGTGTTTCATCCGTTCTAGGATAAGTTACAAGTTTGTGTGTTTCATATAGAGCCTGAACAGTATCTAAAACTGTACTTGCGGACATATGATATCTTTTATCCATATCTACTTGAAGATCAGACAAAGAATATAACATCTTAGGTTTTTCACTTCGAACATTAGTTTCTATTTCTAGAATATTTGCCTCTCCTAAACCTATTTTTTCTTTAATCTCGTTCGCGTCTTCAATAGTCGTGAATCTGTTTTGATCAAGGTCTTCGTCTATATAATTTCCTACAAGATTAAAACCTGAAATCTCGCCTTGTGCTTGGATTTTATAGAACTTTTTAGGATGGAAATCTAATATTTCTTTTTCATTATCAACTAAAATTCTAAGCGTTGGTGTTTGCACGCGGCCGACAGTTAACAAATTAGTATTTGAGCCAAATTTACAAGTCATAGCTCTAGTCGCATTAAGTCCGATTAAATAATCCGCATAACTTCGAGCTTTACCTGCAAAATATACATTATTATATACTTTTTCTTCTAAACGGTCCTCAAAAGATTCCCTAATTCCTTCTTCAGTTTGGCTCTCTAACCACATACGAGTAATTTTTGGTACACGTGGGTGAGAATATTTATATAAATTTCTAAATATCAAATCCCCTTCTCTATCGGAGTCGCAGGCATTAATAATCTCTTCAATATTATCTAAATGCATTAATCTATTTACAATTTCATATTGTTCAGATACCGATTCACTTACTTTAAGGGGAATATCTTTAAATACAAAGGGAAGATTATTAAGTGACCAATAAGAATATTTATTATCTATTTCATTAGGCATTTTTAACGTTAATAAATGACCGATACAATGTGTATAACAAAAATTTTTGCCCATCGCATAGCCTTTGAATCTTTTAACATTAAAGTCTTCTAAACGTGCATCTATTATATTTTTCATTACACTCGGTTTTTCCGCAATTATTAATATCATATTATTCACCTAATAATTATAGATACACTATAATAATTTTTCTATTTATTCAGCACTTAAAGAAAAATCTTCAAATTCAAAATGCATAAGTGTTGAATCATCATCGTATAAACGTAATTTCTTCTTTTCAATCCTATAATCATTAGGACGTAACACCTCATAATCAACTTGATTGTATTTTTCAACACCGGTAAACATCGCAATAACTTTATTATAAATTTTAAAATCTAAGTTGTTATAATCAATAAAT
>CAVGYR010000061.1:0-6204 GCA_963633325.1 uncultured Treponema sp. | reverse complement strand
TCATTGTTTAAGAAATTAAAAATTAAAACGGCTTTGTCTTCACTTATCTTATAATCAAAATTAAAAGGAACATCGAACGCAAAATCTAAAAGTTCATATTCTCCGACTAAATCAGTTATTTCTTCTTTCAAAATATTAATATTGTTTAAACAATAATCTATCTTGTTTTTGTTTTGTATCTCACCATTAATTATAAAACCACGATAAGCTAAAATATAATATTTTAAAGCTTTTCTTAAATTCTTTTTAAAATGGTTACCATTTTTAAATAAGTCCGCATATCTTATTGCAACATCAAAAATAATATTATTTTTAAATTTCTTATCTAATAAATCTTTCATGCCTTTTTGAAATAAAGGATCTAAGATATTTACACTAGTCCCGTAATTTTGTTCAACATAAGCACCATTTTTATACATATCAGATAACTTTAAAATAGATGTAGTGTCACCTTCTAGAACCCCGCGCGAGAAATATTTGAAAGCCTCCATATAATCTTTAGCTACTCCTCTTGCGTAATAATACATAAAGCCAAGGCGCGTATAACCTTGAGGGTTTTTGTTTTCAATCGCTTTTTTATAATATGCAATCGCAAGTTCTACTTTTTGTGTGTTGAAGTAGTAATCTCCTAGAATCAACATCGCATTTGTGTTATTTAATACATTCGCTAGATATAAATATCCATCTATCTTATCATTTATATTATTAGATTCATTTATTTTTTTTAAAGCTTCAGTCTTATCCATAATTTCCTCTTTTTTGTTAGATAATTATATAAAAATTTTTGTTAAAAGTCTAGATAGAAAAAAAGACTGAGTTTCCCCAATCTTTTGTTTCAAACTAACAATTTAATAAACGGAAGATCTTCTTATCAACAATCATGAATACAAGATCTAGAATCCAGATAATATTCCATCCTAAGAATAATCTTAAAATACCTGCAACATATTTTCCTTCAAGAATTCTAGTTACTGCACCACAAATCCATGATGTAACAGGAATAATTGCAAGAATTAAACTGATTACCCAATCAAGATCGAAATAATCTTTTACTCTTTTTTTACTAGCCATATTTAAGCCCTCCTAGACTATTTAATTATATCATATATTGCCTACATTAAAATAGGAATTTAGAATTTTAATTAAATTATTTTACTAATTCTTCAAGTTCATCAAGAAGCGTATTTAGAGTTTCACAAACTGATTCAAATGGTGCGCTAGTTGTTAAATCAACGCCACCTTTTTTAACAATTTCAACAGGATAATCAGATCCACCTGCTTTTAACATGTTAAGATATTTTTCTTTCCAGTTTGGTTTGTTTTCTTTATAATCTTTAAATATTTGACTTGAGGCACTAAAACAAGTCGCATATTGATATACATAGAATGGTGAATTAAAGATATGAGGAATATAAGCCCATACATATTTCTTTAATTTTTCAGTCTCTAAATCAATACCATAATAAGTCTTATATAAATCACCCATAATATTGCATAAGTCTTCATAAGTAAGAGCAGAACCATTTAGCGCTTTTACGTGTGCTTGATATTCGAAGTCTGCAAATAATGTTTGACGGTAGAATGTAGATACAATATTATTGATTTGTTTTTCAAGAGCTTGAATCTTTACAGCCTTATCACTTGATTGTTTTAATAAATAATCAAGGAATAAATCTTCGTTAAATGTAGACGCAATCTCGGCTACAAATATAACATAATTTCTTGTTTCACTTTCTTGGTTTTCAAGAGAATATAGGGTGTGAATTGAGTGACCACATTCATGAGCTAGAGTAAATGCACTATCAAGAGAATCAGTATGATTTAATAAAATATAAGGACCGAATCCGTCAATTTCAGTTGAATAAGCACCACTACGTTTTCCCTCATGAGGGTAAACATCTACATGTCCTTCTTCTAGTGCTACTTTCGCATGATTAACGAAATCTTCACCCATTACTTCTAGAGCTTTTAAAACATCGTCATAAGCTTTCTCGTATTCATATTTAGTTTCTTCTTTTGAAATAGTTAAGAAACGGTCATATGTATGATATTCTTTTAAATTGAAATATTTCTTTCTAAATTCAATATATCTCTTTAAAGGGGCTGTATTTGAGCGAACAGTATTAATTAAAGATAAATAAACACTCTTATCAATCTTATTATTATCAAGGAACAAATCAAGAATATCATTGTATCCGCGGCTCTTCATTTGAGCAATATCAGAATCTACAACACCTTTATAAAGTTTAGCATATGTATTCTTTAAATCATCATAATGCTTAAACATAGCCTCAAAAATAGTTTTTCTATCTTCTTGACTATTTGCATAATTTTCAAGTAAAGATGTATAGTTATTCTTTGTAAAAGTAACAGTTTTACCGTCACTAAGAGTTACAGTAAAAGGTTTAACATCACTACTTTCAAGTAAACCATAAGTTTGTCTAAATGAAGATGTAACTGCATTGTAGTTTGCAAGAATCTTCTCAACCTCAGGCTTTAAAACATGTTCTTTAGAATGGAATAATTGATCAATTCTATATAAATTAGCCTTAATACGAGGGCATGTTTTTGCAAATTCTAAATAGTCTTCATGTTTGATTTGAAGTAATTCATCACTTACAAAGCTAGTAGTTTTTACAAATTCAGTATAAGCTTTTTCTAAATGAGACATATTGCCTTGTGCCTCTAGAGAAGCTTGGTTTAAGTCAAATAACATTGAACCATAAGAATAAATCTTACTTAACCACTTATCAAACTTAATTTCTTCAGTAAAATAAGCCTCAATGTTTTCTTTTGTATTTAGTTTTCCTTCAAAGCTTTGAAGTGTCTTTAATGCTTCACAAAAAGATTTAATATCATTAACGAAATCTTCGTTAGTTTTATAAACTTCTTTTAAATTCCATTCTTTCATTTTTTTCTTCCTCCAAAATTTCCATTAATATTTTCATCTTTGATTCATACAATTCTGTTAAATATACGGATAATCCTATCAAAAACATAAATAATATAAATAATAAAACATCAATTACAATCATATTAGTATTACTTAAAGTGAAAAACAACGGGATAAAAGACATAACATTTTTACTTGATAAAGTATTATCTTTATGCATTTGTATTTGTTTATTTAACTGTCTAAGTCTAATAATAATCGACACTAGATAGATTATAACTAAACTCATTAACAACAACAAAGAAATTGTAATCGCTAAAAATGTATCCATAAGAGTCCCCTAATTGATGTTTTAAAGATTAAATATTAAAACTATTTTAATTTATAAATAATATATTTTCAACAAATTTGCATTTTGCTTATTAGAAAAGCTTGAATAATAATATTCAAGCCAATCTATTAAATAGCTCTAGTGTATTTCTTTAAGAATTTATCTTCTTCCTTAGTTAAATAAGGAGAAATTTTCTTATAAACAGTTTCGTGATATTTATTTAATCTCTCTTTTTCTTCAACAGTTAAAAGTTTAACATCAATACCATCTAGATCAAATGGTACAAGTGTTAAAGGTTCAAACTCTAAGAATGTACCAAATTCATTTTCTTTAAATTTTTTACATAATACTAAAGACTCATGTCTAATACCATATTTACCTGTTAAATATAAGCCTGGTTCATCACTTGTAATCATGCCTTCATCGAATGCGGCTTGATCTCTGTCATATTTAATACCTTGAGGTCCTTCGTGAACGTTTAAAACATAACCTACGCCATGTCCTGTACCATGATTAAAGTCAAGACCTTCAGCCCATAAAGCTTCACGAGCTGCTAAATCTAATGTTTTACCTGTTGCGCCCTTCTTAAATTTAAGTTCTGATAAATGCAAATATCCTTTTAAAACTAGTGTGAAATTCTTCTTCATTTCGGCGCTTACTTTTCCAAGTGCATATGTACGAGTAATATCAGTAGTACCTTCTAAGTAGTGAGCTCCACTATCTACAAGTAATAAATTATTTTTAGTAACTTCAATATCAGTTTCACGAGTTACACCATAATGCACTATAGCACCATGATGAGCGAATCCACAAATAGTATTAAATGAAATATCTAGGAAATTTGATTGTTCTTTTCTAAATTCAAGTAATTTGTCGCTTATACTTAACTCTGTCATTGTAGTTTTACCGACATTAGTCTTTAACCAATACATGAATTTGCATACAGCAATACCATCTTTAAGGTGAGCTTTCTTAAAGTTTGCGATTTCAACTTTATTTTTTCTAGCCTTTAAGTCAGTAGTAATATTTCTTTCATTAATAATTTTGTTATTCTTAATGATATTTTTATACATCGTATAATTTGTTTTTTGGCTATCTATAATTACAGTTTTAAATTTATAATCTAATACATCTTTATAAATTTCATTATATTCACGTAAAATTACACGAGATTTTGCAAGTTTCTTTTTTAAAGATTCATCTAAAACTGTAGGATTTAGATATAAAACAACTTTATCTAAATCAACTAAAAGATAAGACAAAATTACAGGGTTACATGTAACATCATTTCCTCTTAGATTTAATGTCCACATAATATCATCTAGTGAAGAAATAACTGTAAAGTCAGCCTCTTTTTTAATTAAATTATTACGGATTTTTTCGATTTTTAAGTTACGATCTTCACCAGCATACTTAACTTCTAATTCGTATCCTTTTTCACTAGATAACTTAGGTCTGTTTTCCCAAATCTCATTAACAAGATCAAGATTTTCTTTAATTTCGATTCCTTCTATTTTCTCAAGTTCTAGGCCAAATGAAGCAGTTACGCATCTTCCGTCAAAACCTAGTATTTTTTTACCATTATAATTGTTGATAAATTCAAGCGGAGTAGGAACACCCTTTTCCCCCATTTTCATCATTTCAATAGTTGAGCCTTCTAATTGTGCTTCAGCTTGTAAAAAATATCTACCGTCAACCCATAAATGAGCTGTTGATAAAGTAACAAGTAACACACCAGCACTACCAGTGAAGCCAGATAAATAAGCACGTTCTTTAAAATAATCACCTACATATTCACTTGTGTGGTAATCATCTGTAGGAACATAATAAAGAGTTAGTCCCTCTTTTTTCATTAATTCTCTTAATTTTTCTAATTTTTGAATTGTAGTCATATATAATATCCTTTCAATTTCTTATATTTTAGTCTTATTTAAGAAATATTTAAAGTAAAAAGCACAACTAATTTAGTTATGCCTAACATTTTAAATATCGTATTCTAAATCTTTTATAACTTGATAGCTGATATTAGCGGATTCAGAACTTGCGCGTGACTCAAAAAGAGAATATTCATCACTTTGATTTGATCCACCAACAACGTCTGAAATAAATCTAATTGATACAAATGGCGTGTTTGTTAAATAACAAGCTTGAGCTATGGATGCGCCTTCCATTTCAACAGCTGTTTCTCCTTCAGGCTTAATCATAAGTTGATCTTCATTAAGAATGAAGGAGTCACCTGATAAAATATCACCTAAGTTATATTTAAAATTAAGTTCGTCCATTTTTTCTGTAATTTTATCTCTAATATATTTATTAGTTACATAAAATTCAGGCATTCCTGGTACTTGTCCTAGTTTATACCCAAACCCCGTCGCATCCACATCGGAATATCTCAATGTTTGTGCAACAACTACATCGTATTGTTTAAGCCCGTTAGTTCCACCTGCGACCCCTGTATTAAGTACAAAATCTGGTTTGAAATGTTCAATTAAAAGAGCCGCACCGATAGCACTTTGTACTTTACCGACACCCGAGCGTAATATTACAACTTCGTTTTTACCAAATTTTCCTTTATAGAATGTATAATTAAATATATTTATTGTTTCTTTTTGTTGAAGCTTTTCACAAAGCAAATTGACCTCAACATCCATTGCGCCTATAAGTCCAATCATATATTCTCCTATTTATTAATAATTTCTTTAACTTTTGCCATAACGATATCAACCGCAACTTCGTGGCCCTTATCATTAGGAATAATTATATCTGCGTAACGTTTAGTAGGTTTTATAAATTCATAATACATTGGTTTAACCGTAGTTAAATATTGATTTATTACCGAATCTAAACTTCTTCCGCGTTCTTCCATATCGCGTTTTAATCTTCTTATAAAACGCATATCATCATCACATTCAACAAATATTTTAATATCTGCTAAATCACGAATACGTTTATCATAAAGAGATAAAATTCCTTCTAAAAT
>CAVGYR010000060.1:0-9659 GCA_963633325.1 uncultured Treponema sp. | reverse complement strand
ACGTTCTAAATATCTATAACGCCTTTTTTTTGACATTTTTCGCACAAACCATATATTTCAATGTTGTGATTTTCGACTAAAAAATTATTTTCTTTCAAAATTTTCATATTAGCTTCTTTATATGGACAATCTTTTAAGTAAATGTGTTTTCCACATTTGATACAAACTAAAACATGTTTGTGTTCTTGTTTAATAATCATATAAAGAGCCTTGCCATCATTATCGATTTCTTTATGTATTATTGATTCATCAGTAAAAGACGTAAGTGTTCTATATACAGTAGATAAATTTATATCTTTATCACATAATAAATTATATATTTGATCAGCGGTTAATGGACTGTCTGAAGACTCTAGTATTTTTAATATTTGTTCACGTGATTTTGTGCTTTTTAAACCGAAGTCTTTTAAATTTATCATAAAATAATCTCCTATTTGACAAACATATTATACAATGATATTATATTTTGTGCAATTGCAAATCATTTGCAAGAAGGAAAGAATATGGATATTTTAAACTTTAAAAATGTATCTTTTAGTTACGATAATTCTAAAGTAGTTTTAAATAATGTTAATTTAAATATTAGTGCTGGTGACTTCATAGGTTTAATTGGCGAAAATGGCAGTGGAAAATCTACAATTTTAAAACTTATATTATCAGAAATAAAACCAACAAGTGGAGAAATTATTAAAAAAAAGGGATTAAAGATAGGATATGTTAATCAAACTTTATCAACAGAAGAAGGCGGATTTCCTGCTACGGTATATGAAATATTGTCGCTTGGCCTATCAAAAAGACCTTTTACGTTTTTAAACAAAAATGATAAAAAACGAATAAATGAGACTCTTGAATTATTTAGTTTAACAGCTTTAAAAAATCATTCTATAAATTCTCTTAGTGGTGGCCAATTACAAAAAGTAAAGATTGCGAAAGTTTTGTTATCAAACCCAGAACTAATCATCTTAGACGAGCCAACCACAGGAATTGACCAAGAAAGTGAAGAAGTGTTGTTTGAACTCATAAGACATATTAGTGCGATGAAGAAAACTATAATACTTGTAACTCATAAAGATAACGAATTAAAATATACAAATAAAATTATTAAACTTACTAGTTTAGGCTTAGAGGAAATAGAAAATGCTTAATTATGAGTTTATGCGTATAGCACTAATAAGTGCTGTTTTAGTTTCAGTATTATTACCGCTAATAGGTGCGCCCCTAGTACAAAAGAGATTATCAAATATGGGAGATGCTTTAAGTCATACATCCCTTTTAGGAGTCGCAATAGGTCTTGTGGCCGGATTCTCGACAATTTTAAGTGCCATCTTAATATCAGTTCTTTCAAGTCTTGTAATAGAATTCATTAGAAGAAGATTTCAAAAATATGCGGAATTATCTGTAGTTATTGTAATGAGTTTTGCGGTAGCTTTAGTTGCTATATTGTCTCATTTTGTAAATTCAGGGGCTTCTTTATCAAGTTATATGTTTGGTTCAATTACTCTAATTACAAAAACTGAGATGTATTTATTATTAGCTGTAACAATTATCACACTTATATTTTTTATCGGGTTTTACAAACAAATATTCTACACTACGTATAATGAATTACAAGCTAGACTTGATAATGTTCCTGTAAGAAGTATAAATTTAGTTATGACAATTTTAACGGCTATCATTATTGCCCTTGCAAGTAAAACTGTTGGTGCACTTATGGTTTCAAGTTTAATGGTTATTCCATATGCCTCTAGCATCCAAGTTACAAAGAGTTATAAATTTAGTATTGTCATTTCCCAAGTATTCGCGCTTATATCAAGTATACTAGGTACAGTTTTGTCATATTATTTAGATTTACCAAGCGGAGGAGTAATGGTAGTTGTAGCTGTAGCTATACTAATTTGTTCATTGATATGTAATCAAATATTTAAATTGAATAAATAATTAAATAAGTTTGAAATGATTTTTATTAAAATCTATTAATCCTTCTTTTTTTAATTTAGAAAGTTCAAAACTTAAAGCGCTTCTTTCAACACCTAATAAAGAAGCTAATTCTTGCCTAGAATAAGGAATATTAAATTCCTTATTTCTTTTTTTCTTAGAAGTATCTGTTAAATATTTCATTATTTTTTCTTTTGTAGAACCTAAACTTAAAAGGTTTTTATAATTAAACAAGACTTCATTTTGTCTTGCAAGCTCTCTAAATATTTGTTTTAAAACAATAATGTGTCGTAAACATCTATTTTGACACATATTAATAAGCCTAGTACGTCCTAGAAGTAGAACAATTGAATCTTCAAGACAATAAAGATGTTTTGAAAACTTAGCTTTTTGATTGATTATTTCGGCTAAACCAAATATTTCATCTTTTTCATAATCTAAATTGATAAAGACATTTCCGTTTACATCATATGTTAATGATCTAGCAGACCCTGATAGAAACAAATAAGCATAATCTGCCTCATCAGAAATATTAACAACAGTTTCACCTTTATTATATGTAACTATACGGCAATTAAGACAATGCATGATTGCATTAAAATCCATGTCATCTAGTTCTTTAAAATATTTACTTTTTTTAGCTAAACGTATATTTTTCATAATTTTTAAATTTCGTTGTTTTTCCAACAAACTAACCTACTCAAATTATACTATAATAGGCATACGAAGACAAGGAGTATGGGTATGAACGTTATTAAAAGAAGTGGAAAAGAAGTTAATTTTAATATCAAGAAAATTCATGATGCAGTTATTAAAGCCAATGAATCTATTGAAGATAAGAAACAAAGATTATCAAATGCTCAAATTGATTTGATTTGTGAAAAGATTTTACATGAATGTGAAAATATGGGCCGCGCTGTAAGTGTTGAAGAAATTCAGGATATGGTTGAAATTGAAATTATGAAGGCTAGCGCTTATTCGGTCGCAAAAAATTACATTACATATAGATATAAACATGAATTAATTCGTAAAAGTAACACAACAGACAATCAAATTTTAACGCTTTTAGAAGGCGAAAACGAAGAAGTTAAACAAGAAAATTCAAATAAAAATCCTACTGTAGTTTCAGTTCAAAGAGATTATATGGCAGGAGAAGTTTCTAAAGATATTACTAATAGATTTTTATTACCTGAAGATGTTGTAAAAGCTCATAAAGAGGGTTTAATACACTTCCATGATTCAGACTATTATGCACAACATATGCATAACTGCGATTTAGTAAATCTTGAGGATATGTTACAAAATGGTACCGTTATTTCTGGTACATTGATTGAAAAGCCACATTCATTTTCAACTGCATGCAATATTGCGACTCAAATTATTGCTCAAGTCGCAAGTTGCCAATATGGTGGTCAATCAATATCTTTAGCTCATTTAGCACCGTTTGTAGATATTTCTCGTCAAAAGATTAAACGTCAAGTAGAAGATGAATTTAAAGGACTAGGTGTTGAAAACAACGAAACTAAAATTAGTGAAATAGTTGAAAAGCGAATTGCGGAAGAAATAAAGCGTGGTGTACAAACTATTCAATATCAAGTGGTAACCCTTATGACAACTAATGGTCAAGCTCCTTTTATTACAGAATTTATGTATTTAAATGAGGCTAAAAATCAAAGAGAAAAAGACGATTTAGCCTTAATTATTGAAGAGACATTAAAACAACGTATGCAAGGAGTTAAAAATGAAAAGGGTGTATATATTACACCTGCATTCCCTAAAATTATCTATGTTCTTGAAGAAGATAATATAAAGAAAGGAACTCCGTATTTCTATTTAACTGAACTAGCTGCTAAATGCACGGCTAAACGTATGGTTCCTGATTATATTTCTGAAAAAATAATGTTAAGAGATAAAGTTGATAAATTAGGCGAAGGACATTGTTTCCCATGCATGGGTTGTCGATCATTCTTAACACCATATATCGATGAATCAGGAAAACCTAAGTATTACGGAAGATTTAATCAAGGTGTTGTAACTATTAACTTAGTTGATGTGGCTTGTTCATCACTTAAAAACGAAAAAGATTTCTGGCGTATATTTGAAGACCGTCTTAGCTTATGCCATAAGGCATTAAGATGTAGACACGAGAGATTAAAAGGTACAAAGAGTGATGCGGCTCCTATATTATGGCAGTACGGCGCATTATCTCGTCTTAAAAAAGGTGAAACAATTGATAAATTGTTATATGGTGGCTATTCAACATTATCTTTAGGTTATGCCGGACTTTGGGAAACTGTTTATTACATGACTGGTAAGAAATTAACAGAAAAAGAAGGTGAAGAATTCGGCTTAAAGATTATGGAATTCTTAAATGAGCATACAAATAAGTGGAAAAACGATGAAAATATCGACTATTCCCTATACGGTACACCTCTAGAATCTACAACTTACAAATTCGCAAAAGCATTACAACATAGATTTGGAATCATTGAAGGAGTTACAAACAAAAACTACATTACTAATTCATATCATGTGCATGTTACTGAAGAAATTAACGCTTTCTCTAAACTTGAATTAGAATCTAAATTCCAAAGATTATCCCCTGGTGGTGCTGTATCATATGTTGAGGTTCCTAACATGCAAAACAATATTGACGCGGTAATTTCTGTGATGCAATTTATGTATGATCATATTATGTATGCGGAACTTAATACAAAATCAGATTATTGCCAAGTTTGTGGATATAACGGTGAAATTCAAATTGTAACAGATAAAAATGGTAAGTTATTATGGAAATGTCCACAATGTGCAAATATGGATCAAACTAAATTAAATGTTGCTAGACGTACATGCGGATACATTGGTACACAATTTTGGAACCAAGGTCGTACTCAAGAAATAAAGGATAGAGTATTACATTTATAATGAATTACGGTAAGATTAATTATAATGATGTAGCTAACGGGATAGGCATAAGGGTTAGTTTATTTGTGTCTGGTTGTAGAAATAAATGTATCGGGTGTTTCAATGAAGCTACATGGGACTTTAATTACGGAGAACAATTCACTAAAGAAGTTGAAGATAAAATAATAGAGGCCCTAAAAAAGCCATATATTGCAGGTCTTACAATTTTAGGAGGAGAGCCTTTTGAAAAAGAAAATCAAGAAGCTTTGTATCCTTTTATTAGAAGAGTTAAAAACGAAATTAAAGATAAAACTATATGGTGTTATTCGGGATATGTTTTAGATAAAGAAATATGGCCTGATAACGGGAAAGTACATACAAAATATTCTCACGAAATAATTGATATGTTAGACGTACTTGTTGACGGAAGATTTGTGTGTGAACTTAAAAATTTAATGTTAAAATTTAGAGGTTCATCAAACCAAAGAATAATTGATATAAACGAAAGTAAGAAACAAAAAAAGATTGTTTTATCAGAACTAAACAATTAAGAGGTTAATATGACACTTGAAGAAAGAAAAGAAAGAGCAGTTTATTTAAAACATAATGGTTATAACTGTGCTGAAGCTATTTTAATTACTTATACTGACCTTATCGGTTTAGATAAAGATACACTAGTTAAAATTGGTTCAGGTTTTGGAAGCGGTATGGGCGCCTTTGAGGCTACTTGCGGGGCGCTTGTTGGGGCTAACATCGTTTTAGGTATCCTAAATACAACTGATCTTAAGACAAAATTTATTTCAAAAGATATGGTTAGTGAATTTAAAAATATGTCAGGCGCACTCCTTTGTAAAGATTTAAAAGGAATAGAAACAAAACAAGTTTTATGTTCGTGCGAAGATTGTATTCGAAATGCAATCGAGATATTAGATAAAAAATTAAACGAAATGAAGAATTAATCTTCATTTTTGTTTTGTAAACTATTAATTTTATTAAAAATAGTATATAATAACACATGTTAAACTTGAGAGGTTATCTATGATAGTTAAATTTTTATTTCAAAAAAATGTTAAAAACAAGCGTATTTTAACAGGATTAGTTGAAGACGACACACAAATCGAATATGATCCATTAAGAGAAATCTCAATGGTTGAAGAAGATAGTGTTGTATTAAAAGAAGGACAAAGAAAAATATCTAACTTTGGTGAACAATTCTATGCAGTATTTGAAAACGAAGGACACAAAGGCTATTTAAATTTAAATGATTATTTATTAAAGGTTAAAGTAAACGTTAGTGAAGTTATTTGTTTTGCGAGCAGCTTAACTAAAGAAATGATCGAATCTATCTTATTTAATACAAATTATCTTGATACAGAAGACGATTATAAATATGTTCCTAGTGGATTAACACTTTTAGATAATCTTGAATATGATGATATATATCGTACATTCTTTAGACACGTTGAAGACGATGTTTATGTTGAATTTTTAAAGAAAACTACACCAGAATTTTTATCATTTGTAGATGGGAAATATGTACTTGTAGATGATTTCTCTAAAGCACTAAGAGTATATAAAAAAGATGTTCGAAACTTATTATTAATCGAAGGATTTATTAATAAGGCAACTAAAAAAGCTGATGTGGCTATGTCGCATGAAAATGTATTTACAAAAAGCCCATTAGAATATATTTTTGGTGGCGACAATTCATTTAGTGTTTCCTTTATAGAACAAAACTTAGTTATAACTAAGAATCCTATATTAACTTGTGAATACCGTTTAGCAGACGATAAGAATAGATCACAACTTTTAAGAAATATTTTATATGCATTAAAGAAACCACATGAAAAAGAAACACGTGTATTAAAAATTAACGATATGTATATCAAAAAAAATGCGGCTTTCAATTATTCGTTAGATTCAAATGCGTCTGCAGCTAGCAACATCACATTATTTGAAATTGAAATAATCAAAAATGCAATAAGTTTATTTATGCGTGAACCACAAATTATAGAACTTAATGCAATTAGCGAGAATACATATTATTTATATAATGATAATTCAAACTATACATTGACTTCTAATGTTTTAAATATGAAGAGTAAGATTGTAAGTAAGAATCTTGCGCATGAATTCTTTGACACTTTTAGTAATTTTAATAATGATGGTAATATCATTCTAAAGAGTAATAATTCATATATAAGATTAGATTTTGTAGATAAAGAAAACTTTAAAATTAGTTATTTAAAAACAGCTCTTTTAGCTTCTAAATTTTCTGAAGTAGAGGTTAAGGCTTTAGAGACATTATTAGATACTAAATATTCAAAGAGAGAATTCAATAAAATCTTTAATGCGAATGATTATTTACGTATTGAGAAAAAAGATGTTGTTAGTTTAGAAAAACAATACAAGGATATAATTGAAGAAAAGAATAAAACAAATATTCGTTTCTCACAAATTACAAACCTGGCTAATATCAAAACAACATCAGATAAAGGCTCATTCGAATATTATGAATCTCTTTATATGAAGTCATATTTAGATTCATATAAGTTATTTAATGTCGTATTGCCAAGAGTAAAAAATGTTTTACTAGTAGGAACTGTTTCAAATATTGATTTAACTGCTTTATCTGCTTCTTCAACTAAATTAAATAAAAATATTAATGTATCTGTACTTGATACTAATAAATGGGGATATTATCCTAAGTGCTATGTATCAGGTAATGTAAATTTAGACGGAGTTTATCGCTTAGATTTATCTAATTTAAATTTAGACTTTGTTAAGCAATTTGACCTAATTTTCATTGGAAAACATTTTAAAGATGTTGATAATACATTATTAGATTTCGTTGAGACACTAAAAGATAATGATTATGAAGGATTTATTTTAAATGAATCATATAATAAGGAATATGGTTTTGTAAGTAATTTTGATAATGCTTTAGAACAAACTTACGAATATCAAAAGAGATTGATTACGCAAACAGAAGAACCAATCGGCTTATCTATTTTAGATAATAAGTTAAGTCATTACTCAATATTACGTATTAAGAATAAAAAAGTTAAAGATCCAACAAAAAAATAATGGTTAGCACAAATGCTAGCCATTATTTTTTCCTTAATACAACTAAAATTCTTTCACTTTTTTTAGTAAGTTTCTTTTTGAAGTCACCAACGATTTTAACAACTTCAAACTTTGAAGTGTCGATAATATCATTAACATCGTAATAATGTTCATCATATGCCTCGTCAAAACTTTGCTCACCACGTATTTCAATATTATGGTGTATTATATTAGGCATTTCTACATTCATACGCCATCTATAAGAAAAATCTTCAAATTCTTCACTGATATCAGTATTATCGGCATCTAAGAAACGAGAATAAGAGAAGACGTCAAATAAAAATAAACCACTTGGTAAAAGATGATTATATACACAATCGAACATCTTTTTCACTTCACTAAGCGTATTTAAATGATTTATAGAATCGAAGTAACAAGTAATATTGTCGTATTGTTTGTCAAGATTAAAATCTGCCATATTCATTTCATATAAGGAACAATTCACGTGATTTATAAATATTTTATCTTTACATAAATCAATCATTTGACTTGATAAATCAAGCCCGTCAGTAGGATAGCCGTAAAGATTCATATTAAGTAAGAAAATACCAGACCCACAAGCTAAATCAAGAATTGTAGAATTAGGTTTAATATTTTCTTTTGTAAAATTAATCCACTCATTATAGTCTAAAAAATCCATTATAGTGTCAAAATAAGCACTAAAATTTTTATATTCATTCATTGTATCACCTAGCCTATTATAACATAAATGTGATATAATCATTATACAATTTTATTTTAAGGAGTAATTATGAAGGCAGTAGCTAAATTTGAATTTGTTAGTTTTGAACAATTTAAAAAAGATTTTGAATTTGATTTAAATGTAGAAGATATTTATAAGAGCCTAATATTACCTAAAAGAGCTACAAAGGGTAGTGCAGGATATGATTTTTTCTCACCTTTTGATTTCACACTTAAACCAGGTGAAACAATAAAAATACCTACAGGAATTCGTGCCTATATTGAAGATTCTTATGTTTTATCTTTATATCCTCGTAGTGGTTTAGGCTTTAAATATCGTATTCAATTAAATAATACAGTTGGTATTATCGATAGCGATTATTATAATGCCAAAAACGAAGGACATATAATGATTAAGCTTACTAATGATACGAACGAAAATAAAACATTAGAGATTAAAAAAGGCGACGGTATTGCCCAAGGAATATTTACACAATATTTCGTAACTTATGATGACGAAACCGAAGGTGTCCGTGTGGGCGGGTTTGGTTCGACATCAAAAAAGTTTTGAGTTTCCCCAAAAATTTTAAATGAGCAAAAACCATAAAAAAAATTCGCGACAAAAAATCGCGAATTTTGTAAACTTTTTTAGTGAAAAAAGGCCTCAAAAATGCTATAATATAGTTGTGAAAAATAATAGAAACAAGAGGTCTTTTTCCATGAAAAATTATAACACTTTAGAAGAAATTTTAAAAGATAAATGCGTGAACTTTATAAAAAATCTTTCCAAAAATTTAGGTAAAGTTGATACACATTTTTTAAGCGATGTGTTTTGTGGAATACTTAAATATAATTCTGTCAACCTATCTGATTTCGTTAGACAATCAGGAAAAGCAAATATTAAAAAGGGTGTTGAAAGATTTGAAAGACATCTCGATAAATTTGAATCGATTTTTGATATAGTTAGAACAAACTATGAAGATATGGTAAGACCATACATCAATAAACGTAAA
>CAVGYR010000059.1:0-9900 GCA_963633325.1 uncultured Treponema sp. | reverse complement strand
ATTTAGACTAAGTCCGCTTGAAGAAACTAGAAATTTTATTAATTCTATTGATTTTTCACTTTTTTCAAAGAAAATTAAGATTAAAGCCTATATTATAAATCTTGAATTTTTAGTTGAAGAAAATAATTTGCGTAAAGCAGCCCAACTTGAAAGTGAATATGAAAATGAAATAGGAGATGTGCCTGATAAGGCTTTATTAAAAGAATATTATCAAACAGCACTTAAAATTTATAATAAAATAAATAATACGTATTCTTTAGAGTTCGTAAATAAAAAGTTAGCCGAACTTGAGGAAGAAACGAGCGTTAAAGAACAAAAGAAAAAATCTAGATTTAACGATATCCCGCAAATTATCATCGAAGAGCGTGCTCCGGAAAAAGTCAATTTTGATCCTAGGCAACTGAAATATGTAACTAGTGATAGTGAAGCTGTCAATGTGTCAGAAAATTATATAAAACTAAATTCAATTTTTGAGGAATTAAATAAATCAAAAATTACTAAAACAAGGGAAATCGTACGAACCACCTTGTTAAAATTTAGTGAAGAGTTCAAGATTTATGAAGCACATATTTTATCACTCTCTAAAAACAAAGGATACCTTTATAAAGGTGGAAGACTTTATGATAAAAAACTTGGAGATAATTTCGATAAATCGGTCTTAGTGCATGCAGTTGAACAAGGGATAGATTTAATAATTAACGATTTAAGTGAAAGTTATTATACCTACGATATTATAAACAATTCAGATAATATATTTAAATCTTGTTTTGTATTTAATATAGGACCTCTAGAAGACAAAACATGTATAGGATTTTTCTTTCTAGAGCCTGTTAAAAACTTTGAATATTATAAATTTATAGCTTCACTCATTGGATTCATTATAAGTAAAAATGAACATGTTGAGACTAACGAAAAAATTAAAGACTCATTATTATATTTAGAAAATAAATTTAATCTAGGTTTAAAAAGAACTGAAGATAATATTATTTATTTAAATGACATATCTAAAAACATGGTAAAACTAAATACTAATTGTTTGACGAATAATGATTACTGTATGTTGTTAGATAAAAATGATATTAGTAATTATAACAAAGTTATATTAGATCTTTTTAATGAGACATATTTAGAATATAGCCTTGAATATAAAACAATACATAATACTATTATTTTAGAACATTTTTATAAATTAGAAGATAATACGATTATTTCATATATTGAAGATGTAACTAAAAAAAGAGAAGAATCGAAAGAATTGTTTAAAATTGCATACCTTGATACTTTAACAAATGTAAAGACTTTCAAAACGTTTAACGATGAAGCTTTAGAGATATTAAAAAATCATGATAAGGCTTTAGTAATTTTAGATTCACTTAATTTTAATACTTATTTATCTTTATATGGATTTGAATTTTCGCGTCAAATTATAAAGTCTATTGCAAATTTCTTAATTTTACACAAAAATTTTGAAATATATTATATAGAAGCTTCAAAATTTTTACTTGTGTATGATAACAATGACAAAAGATATTTACTTAAGGAAGTAAATAAATTAGTTAGTGACTTAAAAAAATACATTTTATCCATTAATAAGAGAGTAAACCTAGATATTAAGACAGGAATTTATAAACAAAATAGTCGTGAAAAAACCATGACTGTTGACGACATGTTGTCGTTAGCTTTTGAGGCTTTATTAGATATAAGTGATAAAGATACAAATGTTTTAATTTATGATGAATCAATATACGAGGATTCATATTTTATCAATTATGAAAAAGAATTAGATATTTTAGAGGCTATAGATAATAATAAATTAAACTTTTTGTTAGAGCCAATTTATAGTATTGAATCTAAAACAATACTTGGTTATAAATATTTGTATACATTTGAAGACTTATTATTTGATGAATCTACTTTTGAGTCTGTAATTTCTAAGAGAAAGTTAGAAACTAAAACTGATAAATATTTAATAAAAAGAGTATTTGAAGATTTGAAACTCTTTTATACAAAAACTAAATCATATTACAATGCCTATATTAAACTAAATAATAAATCACTAATTGATAAAAATATAATTGAATATTTTAAGGCTGCTAGTAAATATTATAAAGTAGATTTAAGTTATATATATCTTGAGATAAATGGTACTTATTTACCTGAATTTAAAAATTTAGGTTTAAATTTATATAGTAGATCAATAGATTTAACTTTAAAAGAAGATTTTAATATGATTGTGCTTAACACTAAAAATATTAAATATAGTGATTTAGCGCGAATTAAAATAATAATGAATGAAAAAACAATCATTTTAGAAAATGTTTTAGAAAATGAAATAGAAAATTTAAAGATTATTAGTCAAAATATGAAAATAGATAATTCTAAAAAATATATTTTAACTGAAATTATAGAAAAAACTGTTAACAAGGAGAAGAAATGAAAAAGATAATTGAAATAAAAGGATTAACAAAAGAATTTAATGGAAATATTGTTTTAAAAGGAATAGATTTAGACATCTATGAAAACGAATTTGTTACATTATTAGGACCTTCAGGGTGTGGTAAAACTACTTTACTTAGAATTTTAGGTGGTTTTGAAGAAGCTACTAACGGTACTGTTTTGTTTGATGACAAAAATTTATTAGATATTCCGCCATACAAGCGTTTAACTAATACTGTATTTCAACATTATGCACTTTTCCCGCATATGGATGTATATGATAATGTAGCTTACGGGCTTAATTTAAAATATATGCCTTCTAAATTTGAAGATATAATTAACAAATTTAAGAAAAAAGAAGGGTATAAGACTCGTAAAGAAATAAGTAAAGAGATCGAACAAAAAGTTAAGAAGACACTAAAGTTAGTAGGCCTAGAAGGTTTTGAAAATAGAGACGTAACTAGTTTAAGTGGGGGACAACAACAACGTGTTGCAATCGCACGTGCTCTAGTAAATGAACCTAAAGTACTTTTATTAGATGAATCTTTAGGGGCTCTTGATTTAAAACTTAGACAACAAATGGAATACGAATTAAAAGAAATTCAAAAGAAATTAGGAATTACCTTTATATTTGTAACCCATGACCAAGAAGAAGCACTTACAATGTCTGATAAGGTCGTTGTAATGAATGATGGTTTAATTCAACAAGTAGGAAGTCCTACTGACATATATAATGAGCCAGCTAATAGATTCGTAGCTGCCTTCGTAGGTAAATCAAATATTATTAGTGGAATCATGAAAGAGGACTTACTTTGTAATTTTGACGGGCGTGACTTTGTTTGTGTAGATAAAGGATTTAAGGAAAACGAAGAAGTTGATATTGTAATTCGTCCTGAAGATGTAGATATTTGTCCTAGTGGAGAAGGATTCATTGAAGGCGTAATCACTAATGAAATTTTTAAAGGTGTGCACTATGAATATACAATAGAGACTAAAAACAGGAAATTTTTAGCTCAAACTATCGAATATCACGTTTTAGGAGAAAAGGTTTCACTTAAGTTTGACCCATTTGATATACATGTAATGGAAAAGATGGAGTGGTAAGATGAAAGGGAAAAAAGCTTATATTTTATATTTGATTCCATACTTACTAGTATTATTTATCTTTATTTTATTGCCAATGGTATTTATGATTGTCTATTCATTAATTGACAATACTGATTTCGTATATCGCCTAACACTTGATAATTTCGCAAACTTTTTTTCAACGCACTTATATTTTAAGGCAATCCTAAAAAGCTTAAAGTTAGCGTTTGTAGCTACTAGCGTATGCATTATTATTTGTTACCCTGTGTCCTACTTTATCGCAAGAAGAAAACCTTCAATTAGAAAAGCTTTGTTATTACTAAGTACTAGCCCGATGTGGATTAACATGTTACTTCGTACCCTTGCGATTAAGCAATTATTAGATGGTCCGTTATTAAAATTTGTACGCTTATTTAATCCGGATATCAACGTAATTATAGGAAATGACTTCTCAGTAATTTTAGGTATGGTATATAACTATATCCCTTATATGATCTTACCTATTTATACAAGTTTATGTAAAATCGATAACAAATTGTTAGAAGCTTCTACAGATTTAGGTGCTAAGAGTAAGGAAACATTCTTGCATATTACGCTTCCTTTGTCTCTTCCTGGCGTTTTATCAGGTGTTACGATGGTATTTTTATCATGTACAACAACCATCACAATTTCTAAATATTTAGGAGAAGGAAGATATTTCTTAATTGGTAATGTAATAGAAAATGAATTTATTACAAACTCGCGTTGGGGCTTCGGTAGTGCTATAAGTTTGATATTACTCGTAATTATGTTATTAATTATGTTTGTATTTGATAAATTACAAAAGAAGTGGGAGGTGGAATAATGAAAGAAACTAAATCAAATATTTTCTCTCGTGTCATGATTATTATATTCATGGTCTTATATTATATTCCCCTTATCTCAATTGTAGTATTTTCGTTTAACGAAGCTAAGAGCGTAACCTATTTTACTAATTTTACATTTGCGTGGTACGTAGATTTATTTACAAATGAAAGATTATTAAAAATAATTTTAGATACATTCTTAATCGCAGTAAGTGCGACTTTTATCTCTACAATTATAGGGACAGTTGCATCTATATTTCTTGCAAAAACTAGCAAAAAGTTTAGAAATACAGTTTTAAGAGTTAATAATTTTCCTATCATTAATCCTGATATTGTGACTGGTATAGGGCTTTTACTATTATTTGTGTCTTTATCTATCGAAAGAGGCTACATCACAATGCTTATAGCGCATATTGCATTCTGCACCCCTTATATTGTCATAAATGTTTATCCTAAGGTTAGACAATTAGACCCTAATATTTTAGAGGCAGCAGAAGATTTAGGTGCTAAACCTATGAAAGCACTTAAGACCGCGGTCCTTCCTCAAATTAAAGGGGCTATTGTAAGTGCAGCTGCTATCTCATTTACTATGTCTTTTGATGACTTTGTAATTTCTTATTTTACAGGTGGTTCTAAATTAAATATTTCTACATATTTATATACTGAAGCCAAAAAAATCAACCCAACAATAAACGCCCTGTCGACAATAATTATATTAGTAATACTTGCAAAAATAATCATTGATCTAGTTATTGATCACAAAAAGGAGAAAAATAATGAAAAGAAAACTTATTAATTTTATTCCTTTAACATGTTTGTTTTTTATACCTTTGTTAGGATCTTGTTCGAATAATAGTGAAGGATTGTCAATATTTAATGTTGGTGAATATATTGATGAGTCACTTGTAACTAAATTTGAAAAAACATATAATTGCAAAGTCAATTATTCAACTTTTGAATCAAATGAGGCCGCTATTACAAAGATGAAGACTGAACAATTTGATATTGTTGTGCCTTCTGATTATGCACTTGAACAAATGATTGTAGATGATATGATTGAAGAAATCGATTGGTCTAAGTTAAGTGTTTGTAAAAAAGAAATCATGACGCCTTCGGTGCTTACGATTATCGAAAATTTAAAAAATAGTGAAAACGGATATGATTTATTAAAATATGGTGTTCCTTATTTCTTTGGCCAAGTAGGAATTTTATATGATGAAAATAAAGTGGATATTACGGATTTAGAGAGTCTTGGTTGGAATATATTTAAAGATCCTAAATATAAAGGATTAACTACTTATTATGATTCATCTCGTGATGGATTTATGGTAGCTGAAAAAGCTTTAGGTTATTCGATGAATACTACAAATGAAGCGGAAATTGAAGACGCGTTCAATTGGATTTTAGATGTTAAAAAAAATACAAACCCTGCATTTAAAACTGATGAATTATTATCTGAAATGCCTTCAGGAAAATATGCATTAGGGCTTATGTATTCAGGGGATGCAATTTATTGTATGGATATAGAAGACGAGAATGTATCGCTTAATTTCTATGTACCAAACACTGGTACTAATGTATTTATAGATTCACTAGTTATTCAAAAAGGTGCTAAAAATAAAGATTTAGCTTACAAATTCATCGATTTCATGTACGAATATGATAATGCATATTTAAATAGTGTGTATACAGCTTACTCATCTCCTGTCAAAGAAGTTTATGAAAATATCGTATCTAGTGACGGGGACTATTACGAGGAAGACGATAATGGGAACAACATCTATAAAAATCTATACCAATTTAGTCCTAAAAAGAGTGATGAAATTTATAGATATAATGAAGAATTAAAACTTAAAATGAATGATTATTGGGTTAAACTCAAATTGTACTAATAAACATAATTTAATGTTTTTATTACAATATAAAAAATTTGTAAAAGATAATTTGTTTAATTTTTATTTAAATAGTTGTATAATAAATATGGAAAGAAGAGGTAGTTTTATATGTCATACGTTATTACTATTGGAAGACAATATGGCTCAGGAGGAAGATTTATAGCTCAAGAATTAGCTAAAGAATTAAATATTCCTTTTTATGATAATGAATTATTAGCTAAAGCTGCTTTAGATAGCGGTCTTGATAAGGACATCGTTAAATCATACGATGAAAAGAAAGATGGTACTTTTGCAGGTTTCATTCCTTCTTTATATGGCTATGATATGACTATGGGTCAAAAGGTATTCTTAGCTCAATTTGATGCGATCAAGAAGATTGCGGATGAAGGATCTTGTATCATTGTTGGTAGATGTGCTGACTATGTATTAAGAGAGAGAAAGAATGTAATCAATGTATTTATTACAGCTAGCGAAGAAGATTGCGTAGCTCGTTGTGTTAAATATTATGGATTAGATGAAAAGAAAGCCTTAGATGTAATCAAGAAAACTGATAAGAAGAGAGCTAACTATTACAACTTCTACACTGATAAGAAGTGGGGAAAAGTTGATAACTACGATTTAACAATCAATTCTGGCATTGGTATTAAAGAAACTTGCGCAGTTATTAAGACTTATGTTGAAAAGAAATTAGGCACAACTTTATAGTCTAATTAAGGTCTAGAGAAATCTAGATCTTTTTTTATGCATTTAATTTGCAATATACCCTATAGGGGTATATAATGAGTCGAGGTGATAAAATGTGCGAAGAGTGTGAAATGACTATTCGAGAAGAGAACTTAAAACACGATTTAGATAAAAGATTAAATAAAATTATCGGTCAAGTTAATGGTATAAAAAAGATGATAGAAAGTGATAGATATTGTGCTGATGTAATTATTCAGTTAAGTGCAGTTGAAAAATCTATCCGCTCGGTTTCTAATATCATTTTAGAAAATCATATGAAACATTGTGTTAGTAGTGCGATTAAAAATGGTGATGATTCTAAAATTGATGAAGTTATGGATCTTATAAAGAGGTTTAACTAATGAAAAAATTAAAATTTAGTATTAGTGGAATGTCTTGTGCAGCTTGCCAAAGTAGAGTACAAAAAGCTGCACAAAAAGTAGAAGGCGTTAATGAGTGCGAAGTTAATCTTTTAACTAATTCGATGACGGTTTTGTGCGATGAGCAACTTGACACAAATACAATTATCAAGGCTGTTGAAAAAGCAGGGTATGGCGCAAAATCTTTAAATGAGAACGATACAACAAAAGCCAAAGAAGATGTGCCAACAAGTGAAACAAAGATTTTATTAAAACGCTTAATTTGGTCAGTTATATTTTTAATCCCATTAGTAATTATATCGATGGGCTATATGTTAATGTTGTTTAAACATTTAACAAATTATCCTATGTTTGTAGGCTTTATTACCTTTGTGTTAGCCTCAATCATTTTATTTATCAATAAAAAATTCTTTATATCAGGCTTTAAAGCGGTTATACATGGCTCTCCTAATATGGACACACTAGTCTCATTAGGTAGTGGAGTGGCTTATATATATTCAATAATTTTATTAATCATTATGACTTTTAATGTAACAGACACAAGTTACATGATGAGATTATCGATGAATTTAAGTTTTGAGACTTGTGGTATGGTACCTACTCTAATTACTATTGGTAAAACGTTAGAGAGTTATTCAAAAGGAAAAACCACATCAGCCCTAAAAGCACTTTTAGACTTAGCTCCTAAAAAAGCTAATGTAATTAGAAACAATGAAGAAATTTCTGTTCTAGTTAGTGATGTTGTTAAAGATGATATTTTTATTGTGCGTGCAGGAGAAAGCATAGCAGTTGACGGAGTCGTAATTGAGGGCGAAAGTTCAATTGATGAATCAATGTTAACAGGGGAATCTCTACCGATTGAAAAAAGTATTGGGGACACAGTTTATCAAGGTACAATTAATTCACTTGGTACATTAAAGGTTAAAGCTCTAAAAGTAGGAGACGACACAACTCTTCAAGAAATTATTAAACTTGTAAGTGAAGCAAGTCAAAGTAAGGCTAAAATAAGTAGAATAGCTGATAAAGTATCAGGAATATTTGTACCTATCGTTTTAACTATTGCTTTATTGACTTTCGTTATTTGGTTGATTCTTGAAAAGAATGGCATAAGTTATCTTAAAAATGGGGAAACTAATTTAACATTTGCAATAAATAAAGCAATATCTGTTCTTGTTATATCTTGTCCTTGTGCTCTAGGTTTAGCAACTCCCGTCGCAATCATGGTTTCAAGTGGGCGCGGTGCTAGAAATGGTATTTTGTTTAAAAATGCAGTATCTATTGAAGAAGCCGGAAAGTGTGACATCATTGTTTTAGATAAAACGGGTACGATAACTAAAGGTAAACCTGAGGTTAGTGATATTATTAGTTTTATTGATAAAGATGAACTAATCGATATCGCTTATAGTTTAGAATATGAATCAAGTCATCCTCTTGCAAAAGCTATTTTAAATTTAAGAGAAAACAAGAAATACGATGTAACTAATTTTAAAACTATATTAGGTAGTGGTGTAAGTGGTATAATTGATGATAAAACTGTTTACGGGGTAAACCTAGATTATATAAAAGATAATCTTAAACAAATTGATTATTCTTTAATTGAATCAACAATTTTAGAACATCAAAAAGAAGGCGAGACGCCTCTTGTGTTTGCAAGCAAAGAAAAAGTTTTAGGTATTATATTTGTAGTAGACAAGATTAAAGAAGATTCGGCTTTAGCAATTAAAAAGATTAATGACTTAGGAATTGCAACTGTTATGTTAACAGGAGACAACGAGATTAGTGCAAAATCTATAGCTAATAAGTGTAATATCACAGATTTTGTGTCACGAGTAAAGCCAGATCAAAAACAAGAAGTAATAAAAACGCTAAAAAAACAAGGAAATGTCTTAATGGTAGGAGACGGAATTAATGATGCGATTGCTTTAACTGAAGCTAATGTCGGTGTCGCAATAGGTGCTGGGAGCGATGTCGCAATCGACTCAGCTTCAATCATTCTTGTAAAATCCAGCTTAATGGACTTGTATAAAACAATAGTATTGTCAAAAAAGACAATTAAAAATATTAAAGAAAATTTATTTTGGGCATTTATATATAATATAATAATGATCCCACTAGCTGCCGGAGTGTTTATCGGACTTAACATAAATATGAAAGCTTGGTACGGAGCCCTTGCGATGAGTTTATCAAGTGTATGTGTTTGTCTTAATGCCTTAAGACTAAATAAAGTCAAATTAGAAATGAAAAAAACAAAGAAAGGTAAAAATATTAATATAAATAATATTATAGGTGAAAATATGAAAAGTGTATTTAAAGTTGAAGGAATGATGTGTGCACATTGTGCCGCACACGTAAAAGATGCTTGTTTAAGCGTTAAAGGCGTTGTTTCTGCTAATGTAGATTTAGCTAGCAAGAGCGTAGAAATTGAATATACTAGTTTAAATGTAGATGAACTAGAAAAAGCAATTACAGACGCCGGATATACGCTAGTTAAATAATTTTATATATTTATCTAAAAAGAGGATAATATATATATAT
>CAVGYR010000058.1:0-9971 GCA_963633325.1 uncultured Treponema sp. | reverse complement strand
ATCACAACCTTTTCGAGCCGGATCAACTACTATATAATCAACAGAAGAAACATTTGATAATTTAACAATTTCATCTTCGCAAGCACCACAAATAAATGTTACATTATCAATATTATTTATTTCTTTGTTTATATTTGCGTTTTCAATAGCTTCTTTAACGATTTCTATACCATAAACATGTTTAGCTCTCGCAGCTAGATTTAGCGTAATTGTACCGACACCGCAATACGCATCAATTACATTTACACAATCTAAAGGGATATAAGATAATGCTTTATTATATAAAGCCTCACATTGGTCATGATTAACTTGTAAGAACGAATTAGGATGTACTACAAATTTCAAGCCATTAATATCTTCTATTAAATATTTTTCAAGCAATAAATGAACAAATTTACCTTTTAATACAACATTAGTTTTCTCATTGTTAATGCATAAATAGATACTTTTAACAAAAGAAAATTGCCGAGCTATATCAAATGCAATTGGTAACATTGCTTTATTGTTCGAAGTTGAAACTAGTACAACCATGTACTCGCCTTTAGAATTTACACGTAACATAATGTTTCGCATTAAGCCATTGTGAGTAGACTCATCATAAATACTTAAACGTTTTTCTTCTATTTCTTTCTTAATAAAAGTAATAATTTCACGTGCATTTTCTTGTTCGATTAAACATTCATCGTTTTCAATAATATTGTGACTTTTATGTTCAAAGAATCCTGAAATAACATGATTATCTTTAAAACCAAGTGGCACAATAATTTTGTTTCTATAATGAAGTGGATGAGGATTTTTAACGACATCATTTACTTCTATATCGATACCACCAATTCTATGCATTGTATTTGCGACATTTTTCTTTTTAAAACGTAATTGTTCATCGTATGTCATATGCATTAAAGAACATCCGCCACATTTTAAATAATTCTTACACAAATCGTGATTTCTATTTTCGCTTTCCTTTAAAACTTTAACTAATTTAGCTTCTGCTAGATTTTTAGTAATGCGTGTTATTTTTGCACGGACTAATTCACCAACAAGGGCATAAGGGATAAAAATAGGGAAATTATTTAATTTTGCGACTCCATATCCTAAATGATCATAATCTATAATATTAACTTCTACAATATCATTAATTTCCATATTATTCTCCACTATAATATTTTGCAAGTCCACCTTGGCTTGTTTCTCTGTATTTATTTTCGATATCTCTACCAGTTTCTAGCATTGTTTTTACTACCATATCAAAAGAAATCTTTTGTTCTTTAGAATCTAGTAAACTTGCAAGTTTAGCCGCATTCACCGCACGGATTGCGGCTACGGCATTACGCTCAATACAAGGAATTTGTACATAACCTAGTATTGGGTCACATGTAAGACCTAGATGATGTTCTAGAGCTATTTCACTAGCTTCATCAATTACGTTTGCGTCGTATCCTTTAACATAAGCGTAGAATCCGGCCGCCATAGCGCATGCGGTACCTATTTCAGCTTGACATCCGGCTTCAGCTCCTGAAATTGATCCATTTTGTTTAACAAGGTTACCAATTAGCCCCGCAACTACGAGTCCTTTTAGAGCCATTTCTTTTGTAATTTTATCATGTTCTAAAGCAAAACGAAGGACAGCAGGTAATACACCACACGAGCCGCATGTCGGAGCTGTTACAATAACTCCTCCATCCGCATTCTCTTCACTTACTGCGTATGCATAAGCATACAAATGCCTAAAATCTTTGTCGTCTTCTGATTCAACTAGTTTCTTATTATATAAACTTTTAGCTTTACGCGTAATCTTAAGTTTTCCTTGAATATAACTTTCTTTAGATAAACCAGAGTCAATTGATTTTAACATTTGATCATATATTTTTTCAATATATTCTAAAAATGATGTATCTTCGTTTTCTAAAACGAATTGATATAAATCAATATGTTTATCTTTAATATATGATTTAATTTCGTCAAGAGTATTTAATTTATAAGTTTCAGTTTCAATTTCCGACTCTTCGCCTAAAATCTTTATTGAACCTCCACCTACTGAAAAAACACGCATCTTGCCTATTTCTTCATCACCAATATAGGCGATAAAGTCTAATGTATTAGGGTGAGGTGGTATAGTTTTATAGTCAAATTTAATCTCAAGAGGACAAAATATAGTATCTTTAATAATTTTATCTGTTAAATGTCCCTTACCTGTAAGTGCAAGGGAGCCATACAAAACGACTTTTGCGCTAGTCGCACTAGAAAATCTTTCATTAAAAATTTCTGTTGCCTTTTTAGGACCCATAGTATGAGAACTTGATGGTCCATTTCCTATTTTATATAAATCTTTAATCGAATACATACTATACCTTCTTCTTTAATTCAATAATTGTATCACGAATTTGAGCGGCCATTTCAAAATTTAAATTCTTCGCAAATTCTTTCATTTCTTCCTCAAGTTCTTTAATCATCATTAGCGTTTCTTCACGTGTTAATTTAGTCTCATCTTTATCTTTTAAAATCTTATCTTCATTAGCTTTATGTATTGAAACACTTTCAGGAATGTCTTTTTTGATTGTATGAGGCGTAATATTATGATCTTTATTATATTTTTCTTGTACTTCTCTTCTACGACTTGTTTCTTTGATAGCTTCTGCCATTGATGGTGAGACAGTATCGGCATACATTATAACGCGTCCTGACTCATTACGAGCAGCTCTTCCGATTGTTTGTATTAAAGATCTTGTGCTTCGTAAAAAGCCTTGTTTATCCGCATCTAAAATACAAACAAGCGAAACTTCAGGAATATCAAGGCCTTCACGTAAAAGGTTAATTCCGACTAAACAGTCGTATTTACCAAGACGCAAGTCTCTAATAATCTCTAAACGCTCAAGCGGTTTTATTTTACTATGAAGATAGGCAACACGCAAATCTAAATTTTTCAAATAATTAGTTAAATCTTCGCTCATTTGAATAGTTAGCGTTGTAATTAAAACTCTTTCTTTTTTATTAACTCGCTCTATTACTTCTTTATAAATGTCATCGACCTGTCCTAAAGTAGGTCTAACCTCAATAATCGGATCTAATAGGCCTGTAGGTCTAATGATTTGTTCACTAACAGGAAGATTTTTGTTCATTTCATAATCCCCTGGGGTAGCAGACATATAAAGTACTTTATCTACTTTTTCCTCAAATTCTTTAAATTTTAAAGGTCTATTGTCTAATGCACTAGGCAAGCGGAAACCATAATTTACAAGCGTTTCTTTTCTACTTCTGTCCCCGTTATACATTCCCCCAATTTGTGGTACTGTTACATGGGATTCATCTATTACAAGTAAAAAATCTTTTTTAAAGAAATCTAATAATGTTGAAGGAGTTTCACCTTCTTCGCGAAGTTCCATATGACGCGAATAATTCTCAACGCCTGAACAAGTTCCCATTTCTCTAATCATCTCAAGGTCATAATTAGTTCTTTGTTCGATGCGCTCTGCCTCTAACAATTTATTTTCTTTTTTAAATTTTGTAACTTGACTTTTAAGTTCAGCCTCAATACGTCTAGTAGCTTCTTCAAGTCGCTCTTTAGGTGTTACGAAAAATGAAGCACCAAAGATGTTTATAAATTCAAGAGATTCAATAGTTTTACCTGTTATAACATCAATTAATTTAATTTTATCAATTTCGTCATCAAATAATTCAATACGTACCGCATGTTCATGTACTGATGCCGGAATAATATCTATAGTATCGCCTTTTTTTCTAAATGATCCACGTTTAAAATCGTAATCATTTCTTTCATATTGTAAAAATACTAAATGATTAAGTAATTCGTCTATATCAACTTTTTCCCCTACACGAAGACATAACATAGAATTTAGGTAATCATCAGGGTTACCAATACCATAAATACAAGAGACACTAGCCACAACTATTACATCATCAAATTCAAGTAAAGAAGCGGTAGCTCTATGACGTAATTCATCGATCTCATCGTTTATTTTCGCATCTTTTTCAATAAAAGTATCGCTAGATACAACGTAAGCTTCAGGTTGATAATAATCATAATAAGAAATGAAATATTCCACATGATTATTTGGAAAAAAGCTTTTAACCTCGTTATAAAGTTGACCGGCTAAAGTCTTATTATGTACTAAAATTAAAGTCTTTTTATTTAATTCCTTAATAATATTACATACAGTAAATGTTTTTCCGGTTCCGGTTGCGCCTAACAATACTTGTTCTTTTATACCATTATTAAAATTTGAAACAATTTGTTTAATCGCATTTGGTTGATCTCCAAATGGCATAAACTTAGAAACAAGTTCAAATGACATAAATTATCTCCTAAACAACTCTTAAATTATATCATTAGTGAATAAAAAAAAGAAGAGAGTTACCTCTTCTTTCTAGGCTCCGTCATAAATAATTTCTTTCTCTTCTATTGTATTCTTATTTTCCATTTTCTTAAATAAAATTATAAAGCAAAAAGTGTGCGCACATAAAGTAATCAACCATGACGCAGGGTATGACCATACAATACCTGATAAATTATGGAATGTTTCATGAGGGAAGAAACCATAGATAAATACAAGTCTTGTTCCGCAAATACCTATTGCGGTTACAAGAGTAGGTAATAATTGTGCATTAATACCTCTAATAGCACTAGCTAAAACATCACACAAGCCACAAATAAAGTATGTAGCAGCTAATATGATTAAACGCTTTTGCCCTTCTACAATACTAGCCTCGTCTTTTACATAAATATTAATAAGTTGTCTGCTAAATATAAGTGCAAGACCTGAGAAGATTAAATCATACATGAATATCATGATTATTGAATAGAATAATATCTTCTTTATATTTTTATAATTCTTAACTGCGTAATTAGCACTTATGAAGGCAATACATGCAAAACATGTTTGTTCCATCGATGTATAAATAAATCCTTCAATTGATGAACTAGCGCCACTTCCGTTTACAACAGCTGATCCTAGCGAATTGATTGATGATTGAATTATTACATTTGAAATTGAGAAAATTACTGATTGAAGTCCTGCAGGTATACCGATAAAGATAATTTGTTTTCCTACACTTGAACTTGGCTTAAATTCTTTTAAATTAAAATGGAAGAAACCGTGACTTCTAAACAATGTAATAACTATTAATATAGCAGATACAGCTTGGCTCATTGCCGTAGCAATCCCGACTCCTAGTGTATCTAATTTAAATCCACAAACGAATACGAAATTAAAAATGATATTTATAATTCCGGCTGCTAGTAAGAAAAAGAATGGTTTCTTTGTATCACCAACAGCACGCAAAATTGAAGAACCAAAGTTATATATCATCATAAAGAATACACCGATGAAATACATCTTCAAATATTGGTCACTTAAATTCAAAAATTCTTCTTTAGTTCCTTGAATTAAAAGTAGTTGTCGCGAAAAGATAAATCCAAATAAACTCGCAAATAAACCGATTACAAGCGAATAAAACATCGCTGTATAAACGACTTTTTGCCCTTTTTCTTTATCGTTCAAACCAAATGCACGAGCCATTAATACATTAGCTCCGGTAGAAATACCGATAAACAAATTAACAATCAAACTTGTTAATGCACTTGTTGAGGATATAGCACCTACGGAATTCTCGGAACCAAAGTTCCCACAAACAATTAAATCAGCTGCACTGAATAATAATTGTAAAAGTCCCGACAAAATTAAAGGGATTGTATATAAATTCATTTTTTTAAATAAATTTCCACTTGTGAAATCAACATCTTTTTTCATAATATCACCTAAACAAACATATATTTTAGTCCTTATTTAAATAAAATCAAGGGGCTAATCGTTAAAACCTTCGCAAGGAACAAAAAAACATAATCTAGAAATATCTAGATTATGAGATTTTATTTAGACATACCAATGCCGTTTTTTACGAATCCTAATTCTTCGTAAAATTGTTCATCTGATAAATCGTCAGTTATAATATTTGTACTTCCATGTAATGCAAGACGGCTAGCTTTTTCTAATAAGCACTTATAAACTTCAAGTTTATCATAACCATCTTTACATAAAACTTCCATTACATAAGTTGTATATGTGAAGTCTGATATACAACGCATAAAACCGATTATTTCATCGTTTTCTATACAAACAAATGATTCACTATTCGATAAAGCTTCTTTATATAAACTTTTATCTTTTTTATATAAATCTGTTAATTTTTCTTGTTTAACTAACGATAAGATTACGTTGTAATCTGTTAATGCATCATAACTTCTAACTTTCATATACTCACCTATACTTCAATAATTATAACACTAAAAGTATCTACTTACAAACTAATTTCTTTAAGACCTGTTATCGGATTTTCCGCAAACTCGTCATTAACGACATTATTTGCAATGTTATCCGCATGGTCACCAATACGTTCAAGATTTGATAAAATTTCAACATAATAATCAAGATCTGAAACAGTACATATTCCTTTATTGATACGAATAATATGTCTCTTACGGAAAACTTCTTCCATTTCGTCCACGCTAGATTCAATAGTTATAACTTCTCTAGCCTCATCTTTATTCCATGTATTAATACTATCAGTTGAAAGTTTAACCATTTTGTTTAGCGCATCAAACATAGTCTTTAAATCTTCAGTTCCTTCACTAGACAACTTTAAATTTGCATCATAACGAGCACTGAAGAACTCAATAATGTTTGTTAAATGGTCACCAATTCTCTCTAAATCTTTAATTGTATCAAGGTATTTTGATAAAGTATTAGAATCAGAATCATTTACACCTTCACGAGTCATAACGATTAAATAATCGTGAATCATTTTATCTAATGTATCTAATTCTTTCTCAAGCTCATCTGCTTCTTCAACAGTACCTTTAACATTTGAAAACGAATATTTATATGTTAAATCAAAATATTCATTAGTTTTTTCTGTCATATATTTAATCGCATTAGCTACAAATTCAAGTGCTAAAGGAGTAGACTTTTTAATTAATGAATAATCATTTAATCCCGAATATATAACATTTGTACTTGCTTTATCTTTAAACATTTTACATGCAATTTTAGCCATGTAATTTCTGAACCAGAATAATACAAATGTAACTACAATATTAAATATAATATGGCTTACAGCTATAGTTAGTTCCCCTGTTAGATGCCAAGAAGATTCAATTTTTCCTATTAACAATGAATAAGGATACAAAATAATCATAAATAAGATTGCGCCGACAACATTAAACATTGTATGTACACAAGCTGTTCTCTTAGATTCTGTTGTACCACCAATTGCACTAAATACGGCTGTAATAGTTGTACCTACGTTAGCACCAATCATGATTGATATAGCACCAACTAGCTTAATTGTACCACCAGCATATAGAGCTTGTAAGATACCAAGGCTTGCGGCTGAAGATTGAATGATAGCTGTGAAAATAGTTCCTAAAAGTAATCCTAAAATAGGATAATTTGAGAAATATGTAAATAAATTTTTACTTTGTTCTTCATATTCAGTAAATATTTGATTTAATCCTTGGCTCATTAATGTAAGACCTAGGAATAAGATACCAAATCCAAATAAAGCTTGTCCTATCTCTTTAGCTTTCTTCTTTTTCGCAAAGAAAAATAATGCAGCTCCGATAAATACAAATGAAATAAAATAATCACTAATAGGTAAACCCATCATAAGTACAGTTAATGTTGTACCTATATTAGCACCCATTATAACGCCAATTGCTTGAGGAAGTGTCATAAGACCTGCGCCTACTAAGCCAACAATTAGAGCTGTTGTACCTGATGATGATTGGATTAAAATTGTGACTACTATACCGACTAAAATTCCTTTTAAAGGAGAATCTGTTGTTTTCTTAATAATAGTTTTAAGTCTATCACCTGCGATAGCTTTAAGACTTGAGGACATTCTATTTATTCCGTATAAAAATAAACCTAGTCCCGCTAGCACTATTATAATTAATAGTGACCATCCTTCAACATTCCATTCTGAAATATTGATGAAATTAGTTGCAATCATATAAACCTCTCTTTAAATTCCTAACGCTTCCTTAGCTAATTTGTCAACTTCTTCGTTATATTTAACGCCAGTGTGACTCTTAACCTTGAAAAAATTTACCTTAATCTTACCATTATTGTTTTGTGCAAATTCTTGGTATTTATTTGTTAGTTCGTTATTTGCCTTCCACGAACCTGTATACCAACTTTCGATTCCTTGATAATCATAATATAAATCTAACGTTTTAATATTATTTTTAATTGCATAATTGATAATAAATGAAGCGCCGCGAACCTCGCCTGCAACGTTTCTTGCAAAACTATATTCATCAGGCCCAAATTTCTTTTTAAATACATATTTATTGTTTTCATAAAACAATATAGCACCAAATGAATATTCACCGCTTTCTTTTTTATATGATCCGTCGACATAAGCAAAAGGATTTGTGTTAACACTCTCACTAGGGCCTAAAACATTATCAGACAGATATGCGTTAGCCTCTTCTAATGTAGAAAAAGACTTGTATAAAGCGCCACTATAATTATTAACACTTTTCTTGCATTCGTCCCAAGAAGTAAAAAGACCAGTTTTATATCCTTTTTTAACTGCGTAATACTTCATATTATCACCATTATAATTATAACTAATTTTTTACAACTAATAAACAAGAAATTTACAATTACTCTTTTAAAGTTGATTGTTCATTTTATTATTCAAATTTTTAATAGTTTTAAATTTTATACTTGAGTATATTTTTAAATATAATGTTACACATATCTTATTACTATAATTAAATTTTTAAAAAACGTACTAGATTTCTCTAGTACGAAAATATTATTTTCTAAGTTCCTTTATAAATTCATTTAATCTATCTAGGCCATCTTTTAAATCCTCATACGAACAAGTATATGAAATTCGTAAATTATATTTATAATTAGAGCCAAAGGCAGAACCTGGGATAAGGGCGACATGTTTTTCTTCTAAAAGTCTTTTCGCAAATTCAAAAGCCGTTAAGCCAAATTCTTTAATAGAAGGGAAAAGATAGAATGCGCCCTCTGGTTTGTGAACAGGGATACTCATTTCAAGAAGACGATTATATGCATAAATTCGCCTTTTGTTATAGTCTGAAACCATATAATCAATATCTTTTCTTCCGTTTTTAAGAGCTTCAATACCCGCAAATTGGCTGCTAGAAGGACAACTTACAATGGAGAACGCATGAAGCTTTTTAGTTTGTGCGATTATTTCTTTATTTGCACATAAATAACCAAGTCTAAAACCTGTCATCGCATAAGCTTTAGAAAAACCATTAATTAAAATAGTACGTTCTTTCATATCATCAAGCGAGACAATACTTGTGTGTTTTGTGTCATATGTAAGTTCTGCATATATTTCATCACTTATTAGATATAAATCGTGTTTTTTAACAATATTTGCAACCTCTTCTAGGTCATCGCGCGTCATAATAGCACCTGTAGGGTTATTAGGAAAATTCATGATAACGGCTTTAGTCTTATCAGTGATTTTTTCTTCTAAAAGACGCGGATTAATTTTATAACCATCTTCTTCTCGAAGTTCGACATGAACGTCTTTTCCCCCAGCAATCCGAATTAGAGGAGTATAAGCGTCGTAAACCGGGTCAAAAACAATAATTTCGTCGCCTTCATTTACTAAGACTCTTATCGCAAGATCAATAGCTTCACTTGCGCCTACGGTAACTAAGACTTCGCTAGGAAGATATTGAGTTGAGAAATTGTTATTTAGATATTTAGTAATCTCTTCTCTTAATTCTAAAATACCATAATCACTAGTATAAAAATTCTTACCATCACTTATCGAATTTATAGCCACATCTTCAATATGTTTAGGTGTTGAAAAATTAGGTTGGCCTACACAAAGCGAGATCGCACTAGGATCTTCTAACAACAAATTGAAAAATTCATTAATTTCACTAGGTTTAACAT
>CAVGYR010000057.1:0-10503 GCA_963633325.1 uncultured Treponema sp. | reverse complement strand
TGTAAACTCAATTGGTTCACCTTTTTCATCAAGTTTAACTTTATATTCATTTGAATTAAAATCAATAGAACCTTTTTTGTGTCTGATATTACGAATTAATGATGATAATTCTAACATATCATTTAACATTTGATAAATTTCACTATATTTTTTAATTAAGTTTTCATCACCATCAAATATTAAATTAACATCTTCATAAGTCATTCTATAATGAGACTTCATTATACCTTCATTAATTTCATAATTAATAAGTTTACCGCTCAAATCAAATTCCATTTCGCAAACATCTACTAAGCGATATTCATTAGGATTTAATGAGCATATTCCGTTTGAAAGTTTTTGAGGAATCATAGGAATAACTCTATCGGCTAAATAAACTGATGTACCTCTTTCATATGCATCACTATCAAGGGAACTTCCTTCTTTAACATAGGTTGCGACATCGGCAATAGCTACAATTAATTTGTAACCTTCTTTTGTCTTTTCAACGTATACTGCATCATCAAAATCTTTAGAATCTTTACCGTCAATTGTAATAATTGCTAGATCAGTATAATCTTTACGATTTTTGAAGTCCGCAGGATTTATAGAATCAGGAATCTTCTTTAGTTCTTCTAATGTTTGATCTCTAAATTCTTTTTTAAATCCGTATTTTTCCGCAATTAAAGAAATTTCAACACCTGGATCATCTTTGTAACCTAGTATTTTAGTGATTTCACACATTACTTTTTTAGGGCCAACATAATTAAGAATTTTTGCGACTACAATGTTTCCGGCAACAGCTCCGTTTAAATGATTAGGTTCAACTTCAGCTTTCAATGTGAAATCTTTATTATATGAAGTAACTACATAACTCTTGCCTTTTTTATTTTCTTTCAAATTTAACAAACCATAAACGAAATTGTTTGCGCGAGTAATAATGTTAATTACTATTGCATCACCTAAGTGGTTATTATCTTTGCTAGGTAATATGTAAAATTCAATATAGTCTCCATTTAAAGCGCCTTTTGTATCATCTTCACTAATGTGATATTCAATATCCATACCCTCAGGTTTAACAAAGCCAAAACCTTGACTTTTTATCGAACAAATACCTTTGTATTTAATATAAAAAAGGTTCTTTTTAGTATTTACGTATAATTTATCTTCATAAATTAATTCATTAAGTGCATCTTTAATTCTATCAGAATTTATTCGTAAGTTTTTTCTAATATCTCCTACTGTATGAACGTAGGGTGTATTTAGTGCTTTTAATACTAATTCTTTATCTGTCATATTATCCCTCCTTAAAAAAATTTATTTATTATATTTTATCATTTATTTGCCTTAAAAAAAGGATTTCTTGTGTAGAAATCCTCTCTTACTAGTTATTAACTTGTTGGATAGCTGCAGCTAAAACTAAGATAATAAAAAGTATAGCCAATACTGCAGTAGTACGTTCTAGTACCAATTCAAATCCACGTGACTTTTGATTTTTGAATAATTCTGTCTTACTTCCTGAGAAGGCATCATTAATGTCATCCTTTGATTGTTGCATTAAAACTACTGCTATAAGAGCAATTGCTACTATTAAAATTATATAATCAATCCATCTCATAATTATGCCTCCTTTTAGATATGCTTACTTATTATAACAAATTAAAAAGTTCTTTGCAATATGCAATATTATCTTTTTATTTAAAATAGGCATATTAAAAGTCCTAGATTTTAATTTATTTAATTTTTCCACGTTTATTTTTATTATTGTTATTGTTCTTTGTAGGTTTTTTAAATGTATTCCAAATTATAATTGTTAAACATACACCAATTACTAGACCAATAATAATATAAATTAATAATTCACTACTGTTCATTTATTCACCATTATAATTTAAAAGACCTTCCTTAATTCTATTAAGTCCTTCCTTTACTATTTCTTTACTTGTAGCTAAATTTATACGCAAGAATGTTTTACCATTGTCTCCGTATACTGTTCCACTTGATACATGCACCTTGTATTTTTCTTTTAAAAATTTAGACAATAGATTGGCGTTTTTAGTATAATAACTTAGATCAACCCATATTAGATATAAAGCATCAGAATCGATATATTTCACACCGTTTATCGAATTAAGGAAATCTTTCGCATATATTTTATTTTGATAAACATATTGATTCATTTCATTAATCCATTCTTCTCCTTTTGTAAAACATTCAATGAATGTTTCACAAACAAATGAATTACATTCGCCTACTTCATCAGTATTAATGCCACGCCAAACTTTATATTTTAGATTTTTGTTAGGTACTACGACGCAAGAGCCTTGAAGTCCGGCAAGAGAAAAGCATTTTGAGGCGCTTAAACATGTGATTGAATTATATCTATTTATATCATTTACACTCGCAAAAGGAACATAATGTTTATTAGGGCTTACAATATCACAGTGTATTTCATCACTTAAAACAACAACATTATTTTCATATGCAAGTTTGCCTATCTTTTCTAATTCTTCTTTTGTCCAAATTCTTCCAACAGGATTTTGAGGATTACACAAAATCATTAAAGAAACTTGAGGGTCTTTAAGTTTATCTTCTAAATCAACAAAATCAATACTATAAGATTCGCCGTCAAAGAATAAATCAGAGCTTAATATAAAACGTCCATTATTTATTATAGAATTAAAGAAAACATTATAACAAGGTTCTAATACAACTATTTTTTCCCCGATAGTTGTAATTTTTCTTACAATTGAAGATATTGCAGGTACTACACCTGTTGAAAATACACAATCTTTTGTCTCGAATTTAAAATTGTGTCTTCTTTCCCACCACTTACTAAAAATTTCAAAATAAGCATTAGGCACATCTTTATAACCAAAATTTTCTACATTTACTAATTCTTTTAGTTTATTTGTCACAAAATCTGGTGCTTTAAAATCCATATCCGCAATAAACATAGGAATTTCGTCTGAATTTTCCCATTTAATACTTGTTGTATTTTTTCTATTTGCAATGTTATCAAAATCGTATTTCACTAGTTTTTAACCTCAATTTTTGTTTTAGTATAGTCAATTTTTTTACCTTTATAAACCATATCATCTTTAACTATTTTGCCAATAGAATCAGCTTTAATAGTACCTGATAAAGGATTTTTAATAGAATCAATATGACTATCAATTTCTACATCAATGTTAGAACAAAATTCAAATGCTAAATTTGTATTTAATAATTTACAATTAATCATCTTAATATTATCAATATAACACATGCCTTGTTCGCTATCGATAGTACAATTTATAAATGTTAAATTCTTGCTATTCCAACCTAAATATTCACCAACAATAGTCGAATTTTCAACAACTACATTTTCACAATTCCAAAATGAATCTTTAGACAACATTACTGCATTTTTAATTTTAATATTACTAGCCCCATCAAATGCATAATTACCATTTAATCTAAAATTTTCAATTGTGATATTTTTAGAATTAAATCCCAAATAATCGCCTTTTGCAGAAACATTTTTTATAACAATATTTTCACAATTCCACAAAGTTTCACTTGCGTTAGGCATTGCACAATTTGTCATTTTAATGTTTTTGCTTCTTCTAAACGTTTTAGGCGCTTCAATCATTGTATCTTCTAATTCTATTTTATTTGTATACCAAATGCCTGATCTTGCAGTTTCTAACAAAACTGAATTTTTGACAAAAATATCATTAGAATACCATATAGGATACTTCCATTTAAAAAGAGTATTAAATATTTTTAAATTAGAACATTCCTTTAAAGGAGATTCACCATCCGCAAAAGTTGAATCATAAATTTCAGTATCATGTATATTATATAAGGCTCTTTCCCCTGTAAATAATCCTTGTTTTAGTTTTTCCATTTAAATCACCAATATTATTTTAACATATTTTTTTCATTATAAAATTGTTATGCTTACACAATATATTTTAAAAAAGAACACTATTTCTAGTGTCCTTAGTAAATAAAACTACTTATTTAATTGGTATAAAGACTTAATTCCATCCCATTTAGCGATTTTAGCTTCGCCATATTGATTTAATTCGTCTTCAATACGTAATAATTGGTTGTATTTAGCAATTCTATCAGTACGTGATAATGAACCAGTCTTGATTTGACCAGCATTTGTACCAACTACTAAATCAGCGATTGTAGTATCTTCTGTTTCACCTGATCTGTGTGAAACGATAGCAGTGTAGCCTGCACGTTTAGCCATTTCGATAGCATCAAATGTTTCAGTTAAAGTACCAATTTGGTTAACTTTGATAAGAATAGCATTAGCAACGCCCATTTCGATACCCTTAGCTAATCTCTTAGTGTTTGTAACGAATAAGTCATCACCAACAAGTTGAACCTTCTTACCTAACTTTTCAGTTAAATATTTCCAACCATCCCAGTCGTCTTCAGCAAGACCATCTTCGATAGTGATGATAGGGAACTTTTCAGTTAGTGGAACATAGTAGTTATCAACCATTTCTTTTGATGTGAATACTCCACCATCAGCCTTTAATGAATACTTCTTAGTTTCTACATCATAGAATTCTGAAGCAGCTACGTCGATTCCTAGGAAGATATCCTTACCAGGAACGAATCCTGCAGCCTTAATAGCTTCGATAACTAATTCGAATGCTTCTTCATTTGAATGTAGATGAGGAGCATAACCACCTTCATCACCAACAGAAGTTGCATATCCTTTAGCTTTTAAGATCTTCTTTAAGTTATGGAATACTTCAGCACCATAGCGAAGAGCTTCATGGAAATTAGGTGCACCAGCAGGTAAAATCATGATTTCTTGGAAATCAATAACGAAATCTGCATGAGCTCCACCATTCATGATGTTCATCATAGGTAATGGTAATTGTTTTGCATTTGCACCACCAAGGTACTTGTATAAAGGAAGTCCTGAATATTCGCTAGCAGCACGAGCACAAGCCATAGATACACCTAACATTGCGTTAGCACCTAAATTTGACTTATTTTCTGTACCATCAAGTGCAATCATAAATTCATCAATTGCATTTTGTTCACGAACATCCATACCAATTAACTTTGGTCCGATAACTTCGTTAACATTCTTAACAGCCTTTGTTGTTCCTTTTCCTAGGTAACGAGATTTGTCACCATCACGAAGTTCAAGTGCTTCGTGTACTCCTGTAGAAGCTCCTGATGGAACTAATGCTCTACCAAATGATCCACTTTCAGTAGTAACTTCAACTTCAACAGTTGGATTACCTCTTGAATCTAATACTTCTCTAGCATAAACGCTTGTAATATATGGCATAAAAACACACTCCTTATTATTAATTAGTTTTTTACCGATATAATTATATACTAATTGCTATCAAAAATAAAGAGATTTAATTCTATATATCCTAAATTAAATCTCAAAATAAAATATTAAAATTTGATGTTTGCCTTATTTAAAGGAATCCATACTAAATAAGAAATTAGTGAAAGAATTGAACCTAATAAAAGGTTAAATGGAATAATAGCACATACGAAATAATAAAATAAGAAATTATCAATAGTACAATTTTTATGTATTGAAGACAACATATTAACAAATGTTTCTTTTGTAAACCCCATTACTTTTATGTACATTGGCAAAGCAAAAATATTAGACAAGATGCCGCCTAAAACAACGCCTAAAATTACAAATATAAATGTAGGTACATAATGACATTTGTCTTTAAATATTCTGTTAGCTAGGAAAATAGTTACCACAACTACTAGTCCAATAATTAAATCAGCTGTCTCACCAATACCAGCTGTAGACGTGCCAAAACAAAGTTTAATAATAAATCTTATTAAAACAACTACAAAACCATATTTAGTCCCACAAATAAAACACGCAAGGATTATCGGTAACAAACTAAAGTTTAATTCTAGAAAACTTGGGAACAAACTAGGCAAAGGAAATTTAGGCCCTAAAACGTATAAAACAATAGATAGAGCCGCTAAAATAGAAGTAAAAATACATTTTTTTAATCTTTCAGTGTTTTTCATTTATATCACACCCCAATCAAAAAAGCCTGGAGTTATTCCAGGCAAAAAGAAAGAAATATTATCTTCTTTCATCCAGACTTTACTGTCGGCATCCGAATTTAACGGATTCAGCTTGCGCTCGAGGGCTATACCTCCGGTATGGAATTTCACCAAACCCTGAAGATCAATATTATTATATAATTATAAGTAAATTTTTCAAGCAAATTGCATTAATAATCTAAGCGAGTTAAATATTTTTTTGCAAATTCCGTACAATACTCTTCTGTTAATTCTAAACTTGTATAAAAATCAATTCGATGCCATATAAGTACACTACGTTCATCATAATCGATGTAAAATTCACATAACAAATCGTAATAATTTTCATTATTATAATTTTGTTTCTGTTCAACCTCATATTCTTTAGGAGTATCGAAGGGATAATCTTCGAACCACGCACAATCTAATTCAACCTTAAAACTATAAGACAGATTGTTTTCAGCTTTTGTATCAAACCCTAGATTAGAATCATAAACATATAATGTTTGAGTCTGATACGGATTTGTACAATGTGGCTTACTTAACTCAAAATGGCATTCATATACAACTCCATATTCTTTAATAGCACATTCTTCATTCAAAATTGCAGGATACCCACCATATATAGGATAAACCTTTTCTTTATATTCAGTTAAATATTCTTCTTTAGAATAATACGTTTTATCTAAAAAAGGACCATGAGTCGTTTTACGATTTAATCTTTTATATATAGAGACTCCGATACAAGAACAAGCGATTACAAGGGCTAAACTAGATACAATCAAGCCAATCTTAAAACCTTTCTTCATGTCTACAATCCTCCTACACTAATAATATTGTAGTCATCCGAATTAATTGCGAATCCACAATCAATACATACACTTTTAGCTTTTCCACTATTAAAAGTTCTTTTAAATTCATGCTTATCGATAAAATTTTCGCCACATGACCAATATACGTTGTAATTACTATCTATACGCAAATAACTATATTCAAGATATTTTCATAAGATATTAACAACAAATCACATTAATAATCAAGACGAGTCACATATTTTTTAGCAAAATCTATACAATATTCTTCTGTTAAATCTAAAGTGGTATAAAATTCAAGTCCATACCATACGGCTGTATTACGTCCATGATAATCAATATAAAAAATATCCCTTAGAAAAAAATCCTCATCATCTTCATCACCATTTGTTATTGATTTAAAATCATATTCTCTAGGAGTATCAAAAGGATAATCACCGAACCAAAGACAAAATAATGTTACTTTAAAACTATAAGTCCAATTATTATCTGGTTCTGCATCAAGTCCTAAGGCAGAATCATAAACATATAAAGTTTGATATTGAAATGGACTTGTACAATGAGGATTTCTTAGTTCAAAATGACAATCATATTTAATGCCATATTCTTTAATAGCACATTCTTCACTCAAGACCCCAGGATAGCCGCCATATATAGGGTATACCTTTTCTTTATATTCAGCTAAATATTCTTCTTTACTATAATATGTTGGTTCTATAATTGGTGCATGAGTCTTTTTAGGATTTAATTCTTTATACGCATAGACTCCAATACAAGAACAAGAAATTACAAGGACTAAACTAGATACAATCAAGCCGATCTTTAAACATTTCTTCATACCTAGTGCCATCCTTCACTAATAATATTGTAGTCATCTGAATCAATTGTAAATCCACAATCAATACATACACTTTTAGCTTTTCCACTATTAAAAGTTCTTTTAAATTCATGTTTATCGATAAAATTTTCTCCACATGAACAATATGCATGGTGGTTAGAACTATCTATACATGTATATTTATATTCATGTTTAATACCTTTATAAATTTTAAGATGATTATTGCAAAAACAATAAGTTTGTCCATTAACAACATAATTATTTGTATGTGTATGTGGTTGATTAATTTTTAATACCATCGCATTAACATATTTTGTAAATTCTACATCCTCAATCGAATTCCTAGCATGAAGCGCATCTCCCATATGACAATAAATTTTATCATTTGTCTCATCATATTCATATGCTATTACCGCATGCGCATCATAATTATTTTTAACGCCAACTAATACAGGATATCCTTTTTTTATATTTTCAATTACATATTCTTTTATTTTTTTCGATGTTTTAAACTGCTTAGAATCAATGCTATAATCTATATTTTTAGAATCTAAATATTTTTTCAAGACCTTGATCCTGTCATTCATGCTAGTTGGATACCCATCATCGCTTTTCTTATTTACGCCTGATTCAATACCTAGAGATATTAAATATGTATGAAAATTATAATTCTTAGTAGCTAATATATAATCATAATATGTATGATAATTTTTATGTTCATGTCCTGTTTCACAAAGAGTCCCCGGAGATATTCTATATTTAATAAAATCATTTGTAGTGTTATTTGTTGATACATCATATTTTTCATCAATAATATCATCACTTATATAATTATCATAGTAGGATAACAACATCGATAATGCAATATAACCACACGAATCATTTGAATTATACCCATAATTATAGATTAAATTATCATAATAGGCTTCCATATAATTATTATATTCATTTTTATGTGTGCTAAAATCACTTCGTTTATAATCATCATTACTAGCTTTTTCTTTTATCATTTGATTTGGTGAATATAAATTACACAAAAATAATAAAGAAATTAACAAAAAATAAATTTTTTTCATAATTAACATCTCCTTTCTTAAATTTTATCATTCAACGTCATTCGTGTAAACATTTTTAAAAAATATAGATAAATTTTATATTGATAGTTAAATTATATATAAAATAAAGTAAATCAATCAATTAAAAATCACTTTATATCATCATAATCAAAATATTTGTGATTAAACTTGAAATTGCTTGGTGGAACTTCATGCATTAAATGCGTCACAAAATAATCAAATCTTCTTCTTAAGAAATAAGGATTAGCAGGAACATTATGGTCAGTGTCAGGTAGGACTATAAAATCATAATCCTTATTAGCTTTTTCTAAAAATTCAATAAGCCTAAATGTTTGACTTGGATTAACGTTATCATCAAGTAAGCCATGAACTAGTAATAATTTTCCTTCTAAACCATTTATAATTCTCGCGCTATCTTGTTTTTTATAAATATCTTTATCATAAGGGCCGTTAAATCTTTCTGCCCATGAAGCACTATAAATTTGATTGTCATGGTCCCCAGCGCTTGATACTCCTACTTTATAAAAATCAGGTCTTAGCGATAACGCTCTTACAGTCGCATACCCTCCTGCACTATTTCCCCAAATTCCAACCCGAGTTAAATCAATTCCTGTATAAGTTTTAGATAATTCTTCTATTACAGAAGGATGATAGAATAGGCCCGAACAATCACCCATATGTTGATAGCTTATATCATGGAACTTTTTACCTCTAAAAGGAGTACCAGGTCCGTCAATAACAACGCCAATAAAACCAAGTTTTGCAAAACCTTCAAGACCACCAAAACATTCACGCCCTTCAATATCACCATATGCACTAAATGATTTAGGAGTGTTTACAATTTGCATTCCACCGTAAACATAATCTATTACAGGATATTTTTTATTTGGATTATAGTTATCAGGTAAAACAATAATTCCATATAAATAATCATTTATTTTCCTATTGAATACTTTAAATGGTTTAGGCATAATATAACCATTTTTTAACAATTTTGATATATCTGCTTCTACAATATCATTATTAATAGTTAAATCTGTACTTCTTAAAACCGTTTTTGAAGCAGTATAAACATTTGAATACGTATCTACAAAAAATTTAGAATCGTCACTTAAGACAAAATTATGCATACAATCTTCATTTGTTAAACGACAAAAATCTGAACCATCAAATTTAATTGAACAAAGTGCATTATAGTATGGTTCACTAAAATCACTAAATTTAGAAGCCACAAAATAAATCTTTTGATTTTTTTCATCAACATTTAATATTTGTGTAACATAATATGATAAATCAGTTATTCTTCTTCCTAAAGTCTTTGTGTCTTTATCAATAAAATATAAAGCGCCGTTATCTTCTTTGTTACTCCAAAATATAATATCATCATTACATAAATAATATGCACCTCTAAACTTAGGACTAACAGGACCTGTCATTGATTCATCAAAGAAAAAAGTATCAGTAGTTTCATATGCACATAATTTTGTACTTAAATCATCTAACGAAGAATAAAATAATTCTTTTTTATTATGATTTCTATTCTCATACATATGATAAACACCTTTATTTTCTTTATCAAACATAATAGAGAATTCAGGCACAATCATATTATCGAAACTCTTATCTAATTCTTTTAATTTTAAAGTGTCTAACTCTAAGACTAATAACTTAGAAACGAAACACAAAAAATAAAAAATGAAATAGTCTTCATATTCGTAAGTTACAGGTCTAAATGGTTCAAAAG
>CAVGYR010000056.1:0-10540 GCA_963633325.1 uncultured Treponema sp. | reverse complement strand
GTTACGTACTCTGTGTAATTTTTATCGTAAGTTCCAGATAAGTCATATGAAGAAACTTCTGAAGTTTGTAATGAAATATACGAATAACTTCCTTTTGCAATCATTAAGTAATCAGTTAAGAATAATTTTGTTAAACTAGACATCGAATCATAAGTTAATGAGATTAAATTCGTTATTATAGTACGATAATCATAGAAAGTATAACCTGAATTTTTGTCATATTTTGCAAATTTAGATACATTATCAGCTAAATTAACAAATTGCTCTATATCACTACAATTGATTAGATAGAGGCCATTAGTATATTTAGAATAAGCTTCTTCGCCACTAACAGTGCTTAATCCACTTTCAATATGTAGACTTATTTTAGTATTATTGTAATTAAACTTAACAAGTTTTGCAAAACTTACACGAATGATATCACTCTTGAAGAATATTTTAGCCTTATCACCTGTAGGTATCTCGATATTTGAAATTGTTGTAAAATCACCAATCGAATTAATATCTAAAGTTTGACACGCATTAATAAAGTTTGTAATTTCTTCATGCTTAATTAAAGGAGTAGTATCTAAATTCGTTAAATCAGATTTTAATATAGATAAATTATCTACATCTAAAATCTGATTAGAGATAGATGCGTATACGATATAAGAATTGACTTTGTTACCAGTCCATATAGTATTTTCTAGTTCATTAAGTGTTAAAGCTCCACTTAACATGTTACTATCCGCATTACCTTTGTATAGCTCAATAATAGTGCTAAATTCTGCTTCTTTATATAAAGAATATTCGTTAATATCATCTTTAAATTCATAATTAAGATTACAATTCATTTCATCAATGGACTCAATGTAAGCTAAAGGTGTATCGATAATTTTACCGTTAGACGCGTTAATAACATTAGTCTTAAACATCTTAGAAAGAACACCAACGAATAATACTGAAGAATAAACAGTATCTAATTTATCGTTAATACCAATTAATTTTGCTGTATCAAGACTTAAGTTTTGAAGATCTTCACTTGTTTCTACTTCTAAGACAGACTTTATAGCTTCTACGAATGTATAAATTTCTTCATAATAGAAATGAGTTAAACCATAAGCAGTAGATTTAATTGTTGTAGAATTAAATAACTTGTAATTAATGTATTGCTTGCTAGTGTCACTTGAATCATATAAGTTAAGTTCGACTTCGTTAGAGATAATAGCACTTAACAGATTAGAGGTCCACATTTCTTGATAATCATCAAGTGTTAAATTAAGTATTTTATTGAAGAAATCGTATGAATCCGAATCGTTTACTAACTTTTCTAGGTCTATTTGAAGTATATCTCTAATACCTTTAATAAAGCTATATAATTCTTCACATGTGTAACGTTCATTCAATGTTTCATAAATATTACTATTAGTTAAAACATCACTATAGATATAGTCTACAATACCTTCTTTAATCTTTTTTGAAATTGTCGAAGAGATGATATAAGAGTTATAAATTCTCTCAAGTTTTGCCTGAGTAATATTCTTAACTTCATTAATTAAATGATTAGTTATATCATCATTATTCATTCCTTCTTTACTAAAATCGAATAATAAATTAGTACAATCAAGGAAGGCTTCTAGTTCATTATAATATATATTACCTTCTTCGTAAGCTCTAATATTAGTACTTAAATGAGAAGTTAATACCTTTGGTACTGTCATTATTTCAAGATCACTTGTAATAATATAATTTATAATACTTGAACCGATAATTTCATTTCCTAAAATAATGTCTTTCTTACTATAAATTTCTTTTAGTAGATTAAAGAAATTTTCATTATCAATTTCAATATCTTTAAAGTCTTTTAAAGATAAAATTGTTGAAGTTATTTTTTCTTTCTTAATTGCCCTGCTCAAATTTGAATCGTTTGTATTATCGAAAATAACATCAGGATAAATTAAACTAATATCAGACATTTCATAATTAGTTACAGTTTTAGAGATTGTATAATAGAATATCTTTGACTCTAACATTGAATAAACTAATTTCTCAAGTCTATCTTCATCTAAATCTAATAAATAATCAACAGGATTTTCACCATCAATAAGTTCTTTAAATTCGATATCGCTATTCTCTTGAATAATATTAATAAGAGTTTTTACTTCGCTTGTTTTATTTTTTGTAGATAAATAAACAAAGTTTGAAGGAAGAACGACATCATCATTACCATCTAATGCCGAATGAAGGGAAACACTTGCAATACCTTCAATAATCTTACTTTGAAGTAAACTGTTAATGCGTGTATCCTTTAATGTTTCTAACATTAAATCTGTATTCTCACTATCATCTATTATTGGCTTAAATATATCTAAAGCTAAATCAATATTTTCAAATAACAACTTAAATTCATTCGAATCAAGTGTTTTAGCGCCATTAGAATATTTAACGATTATCGAAGAATATAACGATTCTTCACCGATAATATCTTTTGTATCATTGCTAAAGATTACTGATGTAAATACAGAATTTAATAACGTAGAATCACTAATATATTCTGTAACTGGTGTATCATTATACTTTGATGAATTAAACATTTCAGAAACTGATTCAAGCAAATCTAAAGAGTCAGAACTATCGTATTCACCGCGAAGTAATTTCATGAAATTATCTTTCTCACCAGATCTTGCTATACCTTTAACAGTATAAACTAAATTAGTTAAATCGCCTTGTTTAATTAATGTCGAGTTTTGATCATACACATTAGTAAAATCGATATCATCAGGCATTATATATTCGCTTGAAATATTTTGAAGAGCTTCATTAATTGAAGATTTTACCATACTTGAATTAAATAATTCGTTTGCAATTTTCGAATTAAGTAAATAATTTAAGACTGTATCAAAATCATTATTTTTCTCGTCCGCAATCATATCTACAAACTTTTCAAAATCAAATTCATCATCTTTAAATAATTCATTATATAAGCCGTATGCATCGCTTGATACATCAAGTAACGCATTCATTTCATCAATCCAATCGATAGATTCATAGTCTTCGCTAATATAATATTCTGTAGAATCATATTTTCTTGTTTCATTAACGTTATTAATATAATTAGCTTCTACAAATTGATATAATCTACCATAAACTAAATTAAGTTCATTCTTACGAGATGAAGAGAATATTGAAAAATTATGTAATTTATTAGTTATTGTAAATACATAATCAATGATTTCATCACTTGATGGAGATGCATTATCACTAAATTTTTCCATTGCGTCAAAGACAATATCAAGTGCAAGTTGTATATCATCTTTGGTAAGTAGTGTTGATGGTTTAACGTAAGGTAGTGTTTTATTTACACTTTGTTCTTTTAGATAAGATTCAAAAGGAATTGATGAAGAATAATAACCTTTGCTAAATAAAATTTGAAGTAAATCAATAATCTCGCTTGGCATTGAGCTTGCAAAATCCATACTTGCAATATTTGATACAATTGAATCTAAAAGTGATTTTGATAAATTTATAAAATAAGTATTAGTATCTAAATTATAAATTAATAACTTAAATTCTGCGTTAAATTCTTTATCTTTAAATAATTCGGTTAAGATATTACTAACTTTTTCACTATCTTCTGTATTTATCGCGTCTAAAATTTCATCTTTGCGATACTTTAATAATAAATCCATCGCATCATAAGAGAATTTTGTTAGGTTTGTAAATTCACGTCTTAAGTAAACATTACTAGTTTCTATATCGTGTTCGTCATCAGTTAATTTACCTTGATAAACTAAATCTGTCACATATAAATAATATGGAACTTCACTTTTGTCTGAAACTGCATTTAATACTTTAAAAATACCTTGTTCGCCGTAACTTCCGATACAATTGTAGATATCTAGTATTTGATTAGTAGTTTCGTCGTCAGTTTCGATATCATAATGTCTCGTCTTCCCACCTGTTACAACAAAGAACAGAGAACCAACGAAAGATAAGATTACAACTCTATTAACAAGGCCTCTAAAGCCACCTATTAAAGCCCCGTAAAAACGTTTAGGTTTATACGATTCTTCGCTCTCGCCTTCAAGGAATTCCTTGTCACGCTTTTTAATATATCTCTTTTGTGAATGAATAATTTTTGAGAAAATAAACGTAATAAACAAAAGTATATAAAATATAATGAACAACAAAAAGCCAAATACTGCTTTGTAGGTAATGTCCACAAGAGTTAAGAGATAAGCCCCATTGTCTTCTAAAACAAGAGTAAGGCCAGCGTTATAATTTAGAAGTTTAGGAATAGCCTCTACTAAAACTTCTCTAAGACTTGTTAAATTTTGACTAACATTTAATGCGTCTTGTAAGCCGGTTTTTGAATTCATAAAGAAATTTATGATAGAAAGTAATGCGACATCAACTTCACTATTTTCTGATAAAAAGATGAATAATACAAGGCATATAACTGCACATACACATGCATTAGCTAACAATATTGCACTTTTTCTAAGTCCTCTTTTATAGCCTTTATATATTGATAAAGCTAGGACCGCAAAGAACATTATAGTAAACCCATAGGTTATATAAAATTTGATTACATCTACTATAATTTCTGGCATAATTCACCTCCATAAATTCTTTATTATTTTTTTATAAAATATATTTCTTTGTATTTTGTATAAACAGAAGAATCAACATAAGCGTAAGAATTTAATAATGTAACTGTTTTTAGCGAGTCACAATAATCAAAATAAACATTTGAAATTGTACCCATATATGTTGATATACTAAGTAACGATTTAGGGTATGAATATTTATTCCCGAATAATTGATAAACTTGCGTATAAATTGATGTAGAACCATAAGTTAGTTCTTTTAAGTTTGGAATACCAGCTAAACTATTAGTTTCAAGACGTGCTTCAGGTAAATTTAAACTATATAAATTAGTACAATTTTTGAATGTATATTCATTTATTGATGTTACATTACTAATATTAACGCTTGTTAAATTTGTACAATTTTCAAATGTATAAGCACCAATTGTCAAATTACAATTAGAATCAGTGCTAAAATTTACTAAATATCTAGCATTTCTAAATGCACCATTTTCAAGTGTTACATTACTTGCATTTATAGTTACAGTTTTAACATTAGTCCATGCAAATGCATTTTCAGAAATTTTTGTAACTTCACGCTTGTTAATTTTTTTAGGTATAACTACTTCATCATTTTTAAAATATGAAGATTCATATTTTGTTATAGTTACATAGTCTCCGTTTAATTCATAATAGAAACCATCAGTATAATATGTGTGATTTACAGTCTTAAAATAGATAAATAAACCTATTGTACCTAGAAGTAATCCTACAAGACACAAAACACGCATGAATATTGAAACTTTTGTAAGACGAGAATAGTTAGTAACTACAATTTTATTTTTACGTAACTTCTTATTCTCTTTCTTTTCTCTACGAGTCACTTTAGTTTTGATCTTTTTAGTAGCTGTTTTCTTAGTTTCTTTTTTCTTTTCTTCTTTACTAATATTATTAAATTGTTCTCTTGTATAAACGATATCTTCGTATTTACCATCTACATATTCAACTGTTAAAAATTTAGCCTCAAGTACATTTACTTTAACATAGTTTGTATTACTATCTATAACAAATTTTCCTTTGCATAAAAATTCAGAAGTTTCTTCATCAGTTTCACCTACAAAGACTTTACTATCGTTTTTAACAATACTTTTTTTAATTAATTGATTGTTTTGGTCGTATTCTTTAACTTCAAATTTAAGAGCAGATAAGCTTTGATTTAAATTGTTTCTAAATTTGAATATTATAAATCTATCAACTTCGTCTTCAAATACAGTATATTGAACTAAAGAGACAGGAGAATCACTTTCGTCATGATATTTAATTGTATCAATTGCTTTATATGAACTCATAAGTAACTTTGCTCCTTCCTCTAAATTTCCAATTCTTTCTCTTACGTTTGATGAAACCTAAAATAAAGAATAGTAATGCAAATAAAACAGCTGCCCCCGCAAGGCCTAAGAAATAATAGCTTCTAAAAAATACCATAGCTGCTTCTTTAAACATATAGAAAACTAAAAGATATAAGAAAATGTATTCAATAGATAAGAAGCTTAGGGAACGCAAAAATGAATAGAATAATATTGATCTTCTCTTTGCAGGAACGAATTCATTTCCATTGTATAAGACGTTATCTACGCTTGAAATCCAAATATTTACATATTTAGTTCTCTTGCTAACCTTAATAATTCTAGAACATTCATTAGTTGCACATTCTCTTACTTTTACCATGTTAATAAGTTTATGTCTTCTATTATATTGGCTGACAAAATACGAAATGTCATTATAATTATTAGTATAATTACAGATAACACTTGTATCATATTTTGACTTTCTTATAATATAGCGTTGAATGAATTTCTTACTAGAATTTCTAATCTCATAAATATAGTTTTTTGATGAAGCTTCTTTTTTTGTATTTAACAAATCATCAGCTTCATACGCGTGATATCCTTTAAATTTACAAGGTTTTAAAATTAATATGTATAAATAAATACATACACATAATGCTATTGCGATTATAAACAAAATTTTAAATAATGACATTTTTACCTCCATTTTTAAACGCGTATTAAATAATTCTATTTAAAACATAAAAATTATATTTTAAATAGAACCCAAGAGCTCATGCGAGCTCTTGACTTCTAAGAAACCGTAAGAGTTCCTGTATTTACAGTAATCTTAAAGTTATTAGTTACATTTTTCCCTTTTTCATCCTTGATTATAACATAACCTTTATCTATTTTATTTTCGATTGTGCCACGCTCAGTAATGGTGTTCTTATAAGCTTTATCACTAATTGTGACTGTGTATCCTGTAGGAAGAGCAGAAGATGTAAACATATGACAATAATGTTCTGTTTTATCATATACAAAGTTTGCACTACCTGTAGTGATAATCACGCTTAATTTTTCAATCTTAAGTTTACCAGTGTATTTAACATCGTACAAGTCTGTTACATCCTCGCCAGTACTATCTAGAATTTTAAAGCTTACTTGGTTTTCATATGAACCGGCATTTGTAACTTCATATCCTACATATAGCGGAACAAACGTATGGCCTGTAAATAACACTTCAGGATTTGTTAAATTACAAATTGAATGGTCTGATAAAGGTGTACCATCATATAATTTAGATGCACTTGATGTTTCAATGATAAGTTTAGCTTTTGTAATTGTAAGCTTACCAGTGTATTTAACACTATAATAATCAGTTACATCTTTACCATTTTCATCCACAATTCTGAATTTTACTTGATTATCATATTTTCCAGGTTTTACAACAGAATAAACTTCTTCGAGTGCCACAAATCTATGTCCATCAATAAGAACATTTTTGTCTTTAAGTTCACAAGTTGAAGGAGCTGATAAAGGAGTTCCGTCATAAACTTTTGATGCACTGTCTGATAAGACTGTAATCGTAATCTTTTTAGCAGTTATAGTAAATTTAAATTTTGAGCTATATGATGTTATATTCGAATTACTTCCATAAACGTCTTTAACCATTTCATAAGTATAATATATATTATAATTGTTAATTACTCTACCGTCGGCTGAATATGCTGTTACATTAGTTATATTTGCGTTTTTAGTACCGATAAAGTCTTCTTCGCCGTAATTATCAAACTCAAGTCTTAGCTCATCACCGTCAACTAATTTATAGTTTTTGTCACCAGTTAATTTTTCATGATCAATGATTTTGTATGATTTAGAATCTAAATAGTGAACTTTACCATCATAAGGATAAGATTCGTTTGTGCCTGTTACAAATATTGTACGCTTAGTAATTTCAAAGTAAGCATTAATATTATCTAATGAAATACTATCTTTAATTTCATCGTCAGTTAAAGGTACACCATTTATAGTAATACTTAAATTACTATAACTAGGTTTAACATAGTAGATACCGGCATCTATTGTGTTAGTCGCAAGCACACTATAGTCTTTATCTAAATAACAATCAGCACTATTTATCTTAAGACTAACTATTACCTTACTTACATATTCAATAGTTTTTTCTCCAGAATAAGTAGTATTGTTTTTTAATGGTGATTTGCCAGAATAGACATAATTATCGCTATCTTTAGAGACATATGTAAGATCAAATGTCTCATCAATTTTTGTATGTACACTTAAATTATTATAAATATACTTAATATCATAATTTTCTGTGACATCAACATTACCACTAAAGATATCTACAACTAGTTTATTTTGAATAGATCCGTTCTTGATGTCTTTAGAGATTTTTACATCCTTATTCTTTTCTTTATCTGCAACTAAGGTATCGCCATCAGCTAAAGTTGAGTCTAATAAATCAGCTTGAAGAAGTTGAATATCAGTTCCTGTATAGAATTTATTCAAGCCATAAGTATAAACTGTAATAGTCTTTTTTGTTACTTCAAATTCATCATTTTGAATAACAAAATTAATATCATAACAATCATTTACAGCCACAGACATATTTAGAATATTAAATGTTTTATTTAATATATAATTTCCTACAGATAAATGTTTGCTATTATAAACAGTACTTTCTTCACCATTTAAATTAGTATAAACAAATGTAAATGACTCGTAATCGATTGAATCAATATTTAAGTTCTTATTACAAGTTTCATCATAATAAGCTTTTACATATTTACTTAAATCTAAAGTTGTTCCATATTCAAAAGAATTAGGTAAGTCATATTTTACATAAATTGTAAGTTTTGTTATTTCTAGACTTCCATATTCATATGTAATATTGTAATTATCTGTTACATCATTTATACCATTAAGAATTGCAATAGATAATTTATTATCAACATTGCCTACCTTAGTTAATGAAGTAGATTTAGTCTTATCAATTTTAATTGAATCATTTCGAGCTAATTCACCAGTTAACTTGTATGTTAAACATTGAAGTTCTTTTGAGTCATAAACTTTGTTAGCACTATCAGTTTGAATAGTTATTTCTCGAGCTACTATAGTGATTGTACCATATGTATAATTTATATCATAATTTGATGTTACGTCATTGTTACTTGAATCAAAGATTTGAATAATAGAATAGTTCTTGTATTTACCAACATTAATATGACCTTTTATATTAGTTAGATCAATTTTAGATGATTGATTATCAGCTAATGTAAACTCATTAAGTTTTATATCTTCTTCAGTTAATTCAATGCCATCATATGTTTTAGAGAAAGTGTTAGTTTCAACATCTATTTTCTTCTTAGATATTTCTACATTTAAATTATCATTTATGATATAGTCACCGTTTTTAGATATTCCAGAAACATATGGATATAAAGAAAGTGGATAATAACCCGCTTCAGAGCTTAGTATAATGCTGGCACTAGAATCACTAACATCTACTATATTGATTGTAATTGTATCACCACTTAAAATATCACCATTATTTGATAAAAGAATATCACTAGGTGAAATTTCAAGGACTTTACCATCGTAAACCTTATCAAACTTCTTGTTTGAATCTAATATTAATTCAATAGGATTTACAACAAACTCATTTTCTTCAATTAGGAAATTGAAATTTTCATATTTTGAATTTGTAATAGTGATATGATTGGAATCAGTATTTGCAATTTCCTTATATGAACCTGCATGAAGAATACTATTCGAGTCTATTGTGTTACCGTTTAAATCATTTAGATAAGTTGTATATTCGATAGTTATAGTTTGAGCAGTTACTTCATTTTTAAATTCAGTAGTGTATTTTGTTTCTACATTTGAACGGCCAGAATATGTTTCTGCTTTTCTCTCACCTTTTAAAGTGATTATATATTGAGTAATCGTTAAAGTTCCAGTGTTATAAGTAAGAACATAATTCTTATTAAATTCATCTGTTCCAATTTCATTTTCTTCTTTATAATACAACTTTACTGAATCGACATCTATAGACATATTATAACTGCCACAATCAGTTGGTTTATTTTTAGAACTTTGATCAGATGAATTTTTATATAAAATATCTGCAGTTACACTATAATTAAGGTCATCAGTATTGATGATAGGATTATAATCTTTTCCATAAATAACATTTAGTTCTTCAATTGAAACATTTATTTCTTTTTGCTTAATGACTATAGTAGCGCTAGGAATATTTGTAATCTTATAATCAGAAGTTTTAGAAACATCACTATTTAAAGTGTAATTCGTAATATCTGCATAAATAGTATATGTACCGCTGTCTTTAATACTATCAAATCTATTATTGGCATTATCAACATAATATACATTAAATTTAAATTCATCATTTTTAAGTTTACTATTTACGGATATATTGCTAGGATTGTATGTATAATTTTCACGATTATAAGTTACTTCGTCACCTTTCATTAGGACTTCAACTTCAAGCGGTTTAATTTCAAAAATTGATTCTTCGACTGTTATATCGTAATTTTTAAAATTTTCAACTAGCTTGTTGTATCTATTTTCAGTATAACTTACACCAGTATACTTATATTC
>CAVGYR010000055.1:4495-10675 GCA_963633325.1 uncultured Treponema sp. | reverse complement strand
ATATTAAATACAAAAATTACTATTTTTAAATTTACACAACATATTTTACACTATCCAAGTCTCATATATTATCCTTCTATAAGTTTACCTTCTACAACTTCTGTTTCCGGCTTTTTCTTTGTAAATAAATTGATAATCTTCTTAGGAATAAATGTAAGTGTTCCGGCAATAACTTGTGGATATAATATTAGTGCATCTTTAAATGCAGTTTTTCTTATATCTTCTTTTGTAATACAAGAACCATCTCTAAATAAATATTTTCTAGCAACACAACCAATACGAAGTGTAAGTAATGCATTCACTAATCCTTGAGTTACAGATGACATTACAGGTTTTATCAAAGGGATTTCTTTAAGAGTATTAGTTACACTTGCTGGTAAAATATCTTCCATTGTTAAAGATTGTAATCCGTCCGCTATTAAAGCTGTGGAGAAAATCTTTACTAAAAGTTTAGATAAATTAGTCATATTAGGTCTAAAGCCGCATTTTACGACAAGCTGTTTAACCATGTTAATATCAACTGTAAAAACTGTAATCATATCAACACGCGCATTTTGGCACAATGCAGTTGAAATCAAAACTGTTTTTGCATTTCTAATCATTATTTTATTTAAATCTTTTCTTATTTGTTCATCAAAAACAATTTGTAAGTTTAATTGTAGTTCTTCGTATGATTTATAATTTAATAATAAATCAGTATTCTTTTCATTCAAATCGTTAGCTTTAATCATATTTTTTGCGACAGTCTTCATCGCACGTCTTTGTTTAGGATCATCCATCGTTAATTCAGAACTAAAAGTAGGAGATTTAACTATGATTCTAATAGGATTTATTATACCGAAGAAAACTAAAATAACAACTAAAACATAGAAAACATATTCTACCCATTGATTGATTTTTCTTAGTTTTTCACCTAAATCAATAACACAAGCTATCAAAATAAGAGAAAATAAAATAAGAACACATATAGCTATTACATACCATAATTTTTTAGCTTTTTTATTCATAATAAATTCCTTCCTTCTTATATTGATGTAAATGAACTAATTTTGTAGTTAATATTAAAGACGCAAATATTAAGAAAATAGCACCTAAAATGTATTTGATCCACCATGCATATAAAGGATTTGAACATACAAATACAAATGAAGCTAAATATTTATATGAATCTATAAATAATTGATTAACTTTAAATTTAGCTTGTACAAGTCTAATAAGCGGAATAATTAAATATAGTATACCTAATGTAGCACTTAATATCATGCTTTTTTGTCCATAATTAAACAAAATAACAGTAAAAATCATACTTACAAGAGCTTCAATTAAATCTAAATAAAATTCATATTTACTTTGATGTTTATAGTCTAGCATTGTAAATTTAAAAAGACCCACTCCAAGAACAATTGTGCACATCAAATAATATGTAATATTTAAACAATATTTAGCAGGAAAGATAAAATAAGATAGCGCTACAAGAAAAAAGAATAAGAAAAAGAAAAATGATGTTCTCTTAAAAAAATGGTATTTCATTGTATCACCTCTTCTTTTTATCATTATACTCGAAAAAAGAAAAAATAGCCAAAAATATTTGACTATTTCATCTTTGATAAATATTTCTTGATTTCAAGACTTGCAAGTGCCCCATCACAAACCGCTTTAGCTACTTGTGGTAAGCCACCGATGATATCTCCACCTGCAAAAATTCCTGGAATATTTGTCATAAAATCTTTTACAACAATATTATTGTTTTCATCAATTTGTAATCCTAAATGTTTTGCAAAACTGAACGCATTAGCACTTCCGATTGCAATAAAGCAAGCATCTAAATCATAATGTTTAGTTTCAGTGTCTAGTCCAGTTAACGAGTTTGTATCTCCTACAAAAGAAACAATCTTTTCTTTTTCAATAGCTACGTCACTAACATCAGTGTCTAGTCCGTTAGTAAATATTGTGATGTCTTTACTAAATTTTTTTAGTACTTCTAATTCACTCTTCATAAAGTGTGAATTTCCTACTAAACCAATTTTTTTATTTCTAAAGAAGAAACCATCACAAATTGCACAATAAGATATACCTTTGCCTTCATATTCTTTCAAGTTTTTTGCAAGTAATTTTGTTCTTGTTTTGCCTGTAGTTAAAAATACAGTTTTAGCTTCATACGAATTTGATACAGTTTTAACTAAAAATCCATTACTAGAATATTCGATTGAAACTACTTCATCTTTAAGAACATCAATTCCTAGTTCTTTAGCTTGTTCAATTCCTGACTCAATTAAATCAGATCCTTTAATATGTTTAACGCCATAATAATTATCAATATAACTACTATTTTCTAGTGCGCCTAAATCTTTACCGATAACTAAAGGATTATAATTAAATCTTTTTAGATAAATAGCCCCACTTATACCAGCAGGACCATTTCCTATTATAATAGTATCGTACATATTAATCCTTAAAGAATTCTTCTACAAATTGTGCATCGTGAAGACCTAAGAATGAATCTACTACTACACCATTTTTAATTTTAACTACAAAAGGAATTGAAGAAATCTTAAATTTTGCACAAAGATCAGGATTAGCATCTACATCGCACTTTCCAAAAACTACATTCTTGTGAGATTCACTAACTTCCTCAATAATAGGGCCAAGTGCTCTACAAGGACCACACCAAGTTGCCCAAAAATCAATAATTACAGTTTCATTTTGCTTTACTACTTCTTCGTAATTTTTATCATCAATTAAAATCATAATATACACCTCAATTTAATAATATAATAATTATTCTTAATCTTCAAATTATTTGCTTAAAACTGTTTATTTTAAGAATTGATTTGATAATGATTTTGGTTGCTTAAATTTTAAAATAAAAAATTTATAAATTATTGTTGACATAGATAAAATATTTGTATATAATAATTAAGCAAATCTTAATAACGTAGTAATGCAGCAGTCGTATAATGGTTATTACTCCACATTGCCAATGTGGTGATACGGGTTCGATTCCCGTCTGTTGCTCCAAATAAAGAGATTTCAGGTTTGGTACATAGTATCAAGCCTTTTTTGTTTATATATTATGTCTTGTTCAAATGTTTTATGATAAAATAAAACATAAATTAATTTTAAGGAGTCTCTATTATGAATAATAATATTGTTGAAGAGAATCAAATTAATCCTTCAGAAAAGAAATACAAAGTTTTGTCTTCTAACGCAATTAAACTTATTGCAATCATAGCTATGACAATTGATCATATTGCTTGGGCAGTGTTTTCAACATATAGTACAAATCCTCTTGCAATTATAATGCATATAATAGGACGCCTTACGATGCCAATAATGTGGTATTGTATAGCCGAAGGATATCATTACACTCATGATGTTAAAAAATATACTCGTAGATTATTTATCTTTGCGGCTATATCACACATTCCTTATATGTTACAATCTGAGCCTTTCAAAGAATTTGGATATCTTGCGCTTATCCCTTTTGCAACCGGAAACGGCTTTATGGGACATGTTTTAAATCAAACAAGCGTAATGTTATCTCTTGCTATAGGTCTTGTAATGCTTAGAGTAAATGATAACGAAAAATTACCTCATATCGCAAAAACCATTATTATTTTATTACTATGCGTTATATCTTTTCCAGCCGACGGTAGTTGTATTGGTAGCCTTTGTGTTCTTGCAATAGGAACTAATAGAGGTAAACCAATTAAACAAATAATTTCCTGTGCGGTTTATGTATTAATGTATGTTCTTATATACTTCTTCTTCATTAATAAAGTATATGCATTAATCCAATTATGTTACTGTTTAGCTATTCCTGTTATTATGTGTTATAACGGAAAAAGAGGTAAAAATAAAACTGTTAATAAAGTATTTAAGTATGGATTTTACATTTACTATCCATTACATTTGCTTATAATCGGTTTATTAAATATTTTATTAAAATAAATATTATACTTTATACTTAATAATAAATTGGTGATAGTTTTTAAATGTTATTTAAATAGCATATCATCACAATGCATGAATTATCAGCCATAATTTATGCGTTTTTTAATTATATTCTTCTATTAATTCAAGATAATCTTTTTTAATAGTATATACACCAATAGTATCATTGTTGTTATCAAAAAATTCTACCTCAAACCAACCAATTCCTTGTTCATAAACAATTGTTCCTTCAGTACCACATTTCAAATCTTCGAAATCCTTATTCAATCTAAATACATCTAATTCTTTCATTTTTATTTTTCCTTTAGCCGCATCATCTTTTCCTCTAACAGTTGATCAATACAAAATGTAATAAGTCTTAAATTTAGCCATTTTTATTTGTAACAATTCCTAAATCAATGTCCTTTTCAGCATACAATTAAATAAGTTAAAAACATAATAATATTACTAATAATTAAATCTCATACATAGGTGTTATTTCATCAACAACAATGAATGAACCATCATTAAGTTCTTCAAGTCTATCTTTTAATTTTTCAAGTAAAGAGAGCATTATATTTTTTTCTTTTAAGAATTTGTCTTTATCAAACCAACAAGCAACATCATGCGTATCGAATTCGTAATAATCATCATACATGTTACTCATTTTCGTTGAGATTTCTTTAATAATTTCATCTTCATCAATAAATTTTATACCACTACTTTTTTCGAATGTATATGGATTAGAAATGTTTGGCCAAATAGGTCCCTCACAATAATCTAATAATAATCTGATAGTAATCATATTTATTCCTCCACATTTATAGGATAGCAAGATACAATAAAACCATTTGTTCCTACAGCATTTAATGTATAATATTTGCCATTGTATTTATAATTTTGTTCAATGGAAATTTTACCATTTCTAATTTTCTGTCTTTCAGAAATTTTGGTGCCTGACATTATCATATTTTTTATAAATCCAGCAATATCTTTTTCTTTAACACCATACACTTTATTAAAATCATTTTTATGTCTAATAATTATATGCTGTAAACCTACTGAGTCGTTTCCTTGTTCTAGCCAATAAAGACTACCATTACTATCCTTAATCGCAAAAACAAGTTTTTCTTTATTGTATTTGACCTTAGCATTTTCTAGAATATTTATTTCTCTCGCTCGTTCTAATTGCTTTGTAAAATTATCTAATGCACCAACTTGTATAGCATAGTCGTAGACTTGTAACGAATATTGAGGCCTGTTAATAAAAGAGGCAAATGCTTTTTTACCCATTCTTTTTTAGCCTCCTTAAATTACTAGTCCTTAATGAATTTTCAGGTATAATTATATTTATATTATTAACTATGGCGTATTCAAGTATTTTAAGAGTAGTTTTATTTGATGCAACTGTATATACGATTATTGCTTTAGGATTAATTTTATCAACAACATTTTTAATTGTTTCTTTTAGCAATTTTTCGTTAATCTTATTATCAATAGAACCTTTAAAACTTATTGCAACGTTAGATCCATAATAAATATTGGAAAAACACAAATCATAAGTATCTTGTAATCCATATGTAATATTTGGATATACTATTGCATTAAGTTCAAACACAAACCATCCAATTACTACAGTTTCTTTTTCAAGTTGTGTAATAATAGTACTTTTCTTAAAGTTGCCAAATAAACTATAATCTGGGCCTATAAAATATTTAACATCCCTAAACCTCAATTTATAATATTTTAACAGTTCTAAATTTTTATGTATTATTGCGAAATATAATCCTTCCATATCATCAAATTTTAAATCATCTATATAAAATGCAACACAAGTATTTTTAGTTTTTTGGAAATATCCTGGTTGATTAGCTAGAGCAATATAATCAGGATATTCTTCATGAAAATCTCCTATCATTGCAATGTCAAACATATAACTTTCTTCCATTCTATTTAAAATATAATATCCGTAAATATCCTTAGGATCAATTTCATCATAATTAATATTTAGTTTGACATCACAGTCAAATTTAAAATACTTTTTATCGTAATTTTTATTATTCATATTAGCTACCTCCATATATGTAAGTAGCATATATTTATTCTCATATCTACATTTCCTTTATTTGCTTTATTTACAATTTGTGAAAACGTGATATAATCAATTTGTTCGAATTTTGATTTATATCATTATTCACAAAACATATTGCTATTACCAGTAGTAATATGTTTTTTTATTATTAATTA
>CAVGYR010000055.1:0-4485 GCA_963633325.1 uncultured Treponema sp. | reverse complement strand
TTAACATTTTAAATATTAAGTCCTTACTACATTTTCTTTATAATATCTTGCCTGTGAATAAGAACTATCAGTTTCTTTCATAATAGCTTCTATTGAAGAATCAATAAACAACTCATATGGTATCATTAGTTCACCGCATAAAGCCTTAGCTTGCCATTCCATGCTTCTATATTTTTCAATTTTCTTACTACCTAAACACCTACCATATATAGGTTTATATTTAAACCAACTTATCAAAAAATAATGACACATTTCATGACATATGAATCCAATCGACATTTTCTCACCTTTACAAGCTGCTTCATAAACTGAATTTCTAAGATGAATTGTATACATACCAGTTATCGATTCATCAAGATATGCCATAATATTACTTTCAAAATTTGTATCTAGTTCTATAGAATAATTAATATTATTATAGTGTTGTTCTAAGTAATCTAAAAGTTTAATTACCGGTAACTTGACGGTATTAATTTGAAGTTCTTTTCTTATGAATTTAGTAAATATTCTTAAATCTTGTCTACTTATTGGATAGGTCTCATAATCAATCATATTATTAGTCATTTTTATTTATCACCTCGCTTATTTAAGATATCATTGATTTTTTCTAAGGTTTCATCATCTAAATCATTAAGATTTCTTTGAAAGGCTATTACAGTATTTTTAGCATTTTGATTGCACATAGATAAATCAATTTTTATTAAGTCTCTACTTAAAGCCGCTTTAGCATCTAACAATTCTTTTTCTTCATTACTAAGTAATAATACTTTTGCAATTCTTTCATTAAAATCTTCAGGAACATTTTTTTTACCAGTGATAATTGAAGAAATAAATGCTGATGACACTGAAAGGGCAGATGCTAAATCATAAATTCGATAATTCTTATCAATCAAAATTTTTTTTAACTCCTTGCCATATTCTGTATAATTCATATTATCCTCCTAAACACAATTTAATTATAAATGATAGGTTATATAAAATCAAGCACTTTTAGTTATTTAATTAACTACGTTTGGTTAAATTGTAAAAATTTAAACCCTTATTATTTATTTCAATTATTTTTTTACAAACATAAATGCTTTAGTAAAAATTCAATTATCGCATTTAATACGAAAGATTCAATTACGTTTTTATTTAAAAAAAGAACGCACAAAATTGTGCATCCTTAATTACTTAACGTTATTTAAATGTTCAATTACTTCTTTGTATTGTGCTTCGTATTTAGCTAATTTTTCTTTTTCTTGATTTAATTTAGCTTCTGGTGCTTTTGATACAAAGTTAGGATTTGATAACATCTTACGAGATCTTTCTAATTCGTTTTCAAGTCTTGATTTTTCTTTATTTAAATCAGCTACTACTTTATCGATATCAATTAAATCATTTTGAGGAATATAAACTGTAGCTTTATCTAATACTACAACTACATTACCTTTTGAATCAATTGCCTTATCTGTTACAACTAAATCTTTTGGATTTAAGAATCTATTGAAATATGGAATAGCCTCATTAAATGAATCTAATGTTTCTTTTGTTTTACATACTAATGTAATGTTAATAGGTTCTTTAGGTGCTTTATTAGCTTTAGCACGTTCATTTCTTACCGCTGTAATTACTTCCATAACAGAATTGAAGCCTTCTTCTTCTACATCAAAATCAAATTCTTTAATTACTGTTGGCCAAGAAGAAATACTAATTGATTCTTCTTTATGAGGAAGAGTTTGATAAATTTCTTCTGTGATAAATGGTGCAACAGGATGAAGTAATTTAACAATTGAAGTTAATACATAAACAAGTACATTTTGAGTTGTATTTTTATTTGTTAAATTTTCATCTTGTAAATCAACTTTTGATACTTCAACATACCAAGACGCAAAGTCTTCCCAAATAAAATTGTAAAGAGCTTTATTTGCTTCACCAAATTCATATTTGTCATAGTTATAATCTACATTTTTAATAGTCTTATTTAATCTATTTAAAATCCATTTACTTGCTAAATTTAAATTAGCTTTTGTTAAATCTACTTCTTCATATCCTTCGATATTCATCATTACATAACGAGAAATATTCCATAATTTATTTAAGAAGTTCCAACTTGAAGCTACTTTTTCTTCTTCAAAACGAAGATCCATACCAGGAGCTGAATTTGTATTTAGGAAGTAACGAAGTGCATCACAACCATATTTATTAATAACATCAAAAGGATCAATACCATTTCCTAAAGATTTAGACATTTTACGTCCCTTAGAATCACGTACTAAACCATGGATTAAAATCTCTTTGAATGGTGCATGTTTAGTAAATTCAATACCTTCAAATAACATTCTTGAAACCCAGAAGAAAATAATATCATATCCTGTTACAAGTACGTTAGTAGGATAATAACGGTCTAGCATTTCAGTGTGTTCAGGCCAGCCCATAGTTGAGAAAGGCCATAATGCTGATGAGAACCATGTATCAAGTACATCCTCATCTTGAGTCCAACCATCCCCAGGGCAAACAGGTGTAACCTTAACTTCGTCACCCTTATACCAAGCAGGAATCCTATGTCCCCACCATAGTTGACGACTTATACACCAATCTTGAATATTAGTTAACCATGTAACTAATGTATCTTTAAATCTCTTAGGTACAAATTCATATTCTTTGTTATCTAATACTTGTTTAGCTAAAACATCCATTTTAACGAACCATTGTTTAGATAGTCTAGGTTCTACAGGAACACCTGTACGTTCACTATGACCTACAGAGTGAACAATCTTTTCTTCGTGATCAAAATAACCTAATTTAGTTAGATCTGCAATTAAATTCTTACGACATTCAAATCTATCTTGACCTTCGTAAATTCCAGCCATTTCGTTCATTGTGCCGTCATCGTTCATACATAGAGGCATATCAAAGTTGTGTCTTAAACCAACTTCATAGTCGTTAGGATCATGTGCTGGAGTACATTTAACAACACCTGTTCCAAATTCTTTATCAACATATTCATCACTTATTACAGGGATAACTGTTTTAGTTCCTGGAATATATACTTCTTTACCAATATATTTTGTAAAACGTTCGTCACTAGGATTTACCATTAAGGCTTGGTCCGCAAACATAGTTTCAGGACGTGTAGTCGCAATCAGTAATGATCCACTACCGTCTACAAAAGGATACTTAAAATAATAGAAAGCCCCCTCATCATCTTGGTGAATAACCTCAATATTAGATAAAGCTGTACGTGCTTGAGGGTCCCAGTTAATTATTCTCTTACCTTGATAAATGTAGCCTTTTTCATAAAGTTTACAGAAAACGTAATTAACAGCTTTGTTTAAACCTTCATCTAAAGTAAATCTTTCTTTAGTATAATCTAAAGATAAACCAAGGGCAGCCCATTGGGAGTGGATAATTTCTGCATATTCATTCTTCCAAGCCCAAGCATATTCTAAGAATTTTTCACGGCCAATATCATACTTTGAGATTCCCATATCTTTAAGTCTAGCATCAACCTTAGCTTGAGTCGCAATACCTGCATGGTCCATACCAGGAATCCATAAAGCATCATATCCTTGCATACGCTTTCTTCTAATAATCATATCTTGAATTGATGTATCCCATGCATGTCCTAGGTGAAGTTTTCCTGTTACATTAGGAGGAGGGATTACAATAGTGAATGGGATTTTTGATTTATCACCAGCTGTAAAGAACCCACCTTTTTTCCAAAAATCGTATTTTCCTTCTTCTACTTTTTTAGGATCATATTTAGGATCTAAAATTTTTCTTTCCATGTTTCTATTTTCCTTTCTATTTCATCACGAGTTAAACTAAATTCATAAGCATCTAACATTTTTCCGTCAAACATTTTTTTATAATGTCTTATAATACCATCTTCATGAAAACCTATTTTCTCAAGAGTTTTCTTACTAGCAGTATTACCAACAAATACATGAGCTGACAATATATCTATATCAACATGATTATAAAAATAAGGAATAAATGTCTTTAGCGCTTCCGTCGCATACCCTTGTCTATGATATTTAGAATTTATTATAAAGCCTATTTCATAAGCATTAGGGTTTCTTTTTGATTGATCTTTATAAAAATTAATTTCTCCGATGAATTCATTGTTTTCGTTAATTAATTTTACATATTGTTTACTTGCAATTCTATATTGTAATGACAACCTGCAAGTTTTTAAATCAGGGACAGGTTTAAAGCCGGCTGGGTAAGTTAATTCCTCATTCGAAATAACCTCATAAAGATCGGCTAAATCACTTGATTTAAAAGATTCAAAAGTAATTCGTTCACTTTTTAACATAAAGTACTCCAAAAAAACGCCCCTGAAAAAAATCCAAGGACGTAAAATACGCGGTACCACCTTAGTTCAGAGAATTCTCTGCACTCAACCTCTTAACGCGAGTAACGTTTTAGACTACTAAGCTCATCTAAAAAGCTCCACGACTACATTCAAATAATTATTTATAGATATTTTCACCAAACATA
>CAVGYR010000054.1:0-10790 GCA_963633325.1 uncultured Treponema sp. | reverse complement strand
ATATAAATAAGAATTATTTAATATATATTAATTTAGTTCTTAAGAGGTAAATATGAACGAAACTATTGAAACATTAATTAAAAGAAGAAGTGTTCGCAAATATAAAAGTGAACAAATCGAGGATGAGGAATTAAATCAAATTCTTAAGGCAGGAGAGTTTGCGGCTAACGGGCACGGGTACCAAGCAGGACTTATTATAGTTGTTCAAAACAAAGATGTTATTAAGAAATTATCAGTTATGAACGCTAATATAATGGGTAAACCTAATATTGATCCTTTTTACGGAGCGCCTTGTGTTCTTGTAGTTTTTGCGAATAAAAATGTAAAAACTTATGTAGAAGATGGTTCACTTATTCTAGGGAACATGATGAATGCGGCTTGTGCACTTAATATTGGTTCTTGTTGGATTAATCGAGCGAAAGAAGAATTTGAAAGCTATGAAGGAAAAGAACTACTAAAAGAGTGGGGAATTAGTGAGGATTATGTAGGTATAGGGCATTTAACGCTTGGTTATGTTGATGGAGCTTATCCTAAGGCAAGTCCTCGAAAAGAAGATTTTATCAAATATGTAAGATAAGAGACGGTTATGCCGTCTTTTTCTTTTAAAAATAGAATAAATAATGTATAATGGTCTCAACTCGGAGGGTATATTATGAATTTAGGCACAATTATCTTTTATAAAAATAAATTTGGTATTTTAACACAAATCAATGATACAAATTATAGTATTATTTATGAAGAAAACTTTGAAGAAGTAACTATTAATAAAGAAGAACTTGATCAAGATAAAGATGTTCTCGAAATTCCAACGTATTTTATTGATGAATTATATCAAAAAAATACATTTTTAGTTTTTAAAAAAGAAACTAAAGAAAGAATGCAAAGGTATTACACGGCAGGCCGTGTAGAGAATTTTTATGTTAATAACGGTAAATTATATTCAACAGTTACAGGGACTAGACCATACGAAGTTGAAATAAATTTCTCAGGACTATATTCATGTTCATGCCCGGTAAAATTATATTGTAAACATATAGGCGCAACTATGTTAAAACTTAAATCAGTTTTTTCACGTTTACAAGAAGCCTATAGTCATAAACTAGAATCAAATATTGATTATACAGAAGATTTAGGCCTAGTATATGACACTAATGTTTCAACTAACCTATTTTCTAAGTATTTTGAGTTTGAAAAATCAGATTATATTTATAGTATTCCTGCTATTAAATTAAAAGAAAATATTTTAAAAATTAAAAATTTTAATATTGATGAAAAATCATTATTTGTAGAAGAATTATATTCTTTGTTTAGAAGAGATAAGGAATCTGATGTACTTTCTTTTTATATCCATATAATTTATATGTCTAAAGATTTATCTGATTTTGCGGATTTAATTGATAGCAAAAAAAGACAATATGCTTTTTACCAATATTGTGAAGAAATTAAAAAACATGCTCAAAAGATTTCTAGATATCCAAGTACAAATCCAGATAAGGAATTCTGTATATTTAAAAAATTCTTAGAAAATAATTATACAGGTATGATTAAAGATTATTTTAATTATTTCGGAAGATATACTACTGAACAAAAATTTTTAGTATTAGCTCTTGAACATATTGATAATAAGCAATTTAACGAAGATTTACTTCAATTTGGTATTTCTTTAAATGCTCATAGATCAAATTTAAATTTGTTAGTTGATAAGATGAATCCCGAACATTATGAAGAAGTTCTAAGAAAATATGGCGCATTTGTTTATAATGGAATTACTTTTAATCTAGATAGATCAATCATATTTGAAATTATTCGTAAGAATTTATCGGAAACTGCGATTCATATGCTAGAGGTGAATTTTGATTATTTATCTGCCGATTATTTAACTCTTTTCAAACTTATATTTGAAATAAGTCGTAATGTATATTATTTTGAAATAAAGTCTTTAGTAGAACTTATAAAAAAACTTCCTCATTCTACAATCGTTCAACATTGCCTTTCTGATAGATATTTACAACGTGAAAAGCCTTTCTTAAAGGAATTAAGTAGTGAAGAAAGAATTAAAAAATATGATTTTAGTCCTGAAGATATCACTACATATTGTAACATTGATATTGAAACAAATGACAGTGAAGACATAGCACAAATTATTATTTACCTAAAAATTGAAAAGTCTGTTATTGCAATTGTAAAAAAACAAGGTGACGATATAAATTTTGAGTGTACAGTTTCTTTACTTGATTACCATGTCGCAAACTTCTTATATGATTATGTAATGACTACAGAGCGCGATTATATTCTACAAAAAGAAAAAGAAGTACAAGAAGTTATTGATAAGAGATTAGAAAAAGAAAGATTAGATTTTCTTAATGAATCAATTACAAAATTTAGTAAGAAAGCTTTTAGCAACCTTGGTTTAACAGGAGAAGCTAAAGCTAACTTAGAACTTTATTTGACTTTAAAATCAGGCATTACTAAAGTTGAGGTTAAGATAGGTAAAGAAGGCGCTAAACAATATTATAAAGTTAAGAGTTTAACTAAATTAGTTGAGGCCTTTTTACATAACGAAGTTATCGCATATGGAAAAAGTTTAACATTTACACACAACACAAGTAATTTAAATCCTCCATATGACCGCTTAGTTGAATATTTCACCGAAATAATGAACACTAGACAATATTCTTCAGCTGAAATTGATATTAATACTTATAATATAAAAACAATATTACAAATTTTAAAAGGTACAAATATTTACATTAATGATGAATTAACTAATGTAAAATTAGATAAGATTAGTCCTAAATATAGTATTGATAAAGATTATAAAATTGATATTGATATCGATGACGAATTAGATTTATATAAATTTGGTGAACAAGTTTATGCTCATGATAAAGCTAAGGGTGAATTAAACCTAGTAGACGTCGATAAAAAGGATAGATCTTTATTTGAATTCTTCGTTCAAAATAGAGGAACTAGTATTGAAAGCGTAAAAGAACAATTTAGAGATGTAATTTATTCACTAAATCAAGATAAGATTAGGGTTGACGAAGTATTAAATGAAGATTTTAAAATTAATGATATTGAAATAAATGCTTATTTTGATTATCAAAATGGGAAAATTTCCGTTAAAACTAAATATGTTAAAGATGATACCCCTATTAATTTAAAAGATATCGTTTCAGGTTGTGATATTTCTAAAATCAATACTTATAATAATTATTTAGAGACTTTAGGTTTTATAGATGACGAAATCGAAGACGATTATTATATTTTAAATTTCTTTGAATTAGATTTTTCGTATTTAAAATCTTTAGCTAATGTATATTTATCTGATTCAATTACTAATAAATATGTTTATGAAATGAAAGCACCTATTGTTAGAATTGAAAAAGAGAAATCAATGGTTGAAGCTTTCTTAGGTGAAAGTGAGTATTCAGAAGACGAACTAAAGAAGATTTTAAAAGCTATTAAGCTAAAGAAAAAATATATTCTTTTAAATGATAATCAAATTGTTAAACTTGATGAAGAAGCTTCTAGCGAGTTCTATCATACTCTAGAGGACTTCAATATTAATTTAAACAAACCTTTTGAACATGTCAATTTGCCTATTTATCAAGCTCTTAAAGCTTATGCACACGAAAAGAATTGTGAAGTTGATGATTATTTAGATGATATGGTTAATGACATTAAAAACTATAAAGAATCTAAAATTGAACTTCCTAGTGTTAATGCCGAACTTCGTAGTTACCAACAAGAAGGCGTTAAATGGCTTACAATCTTAAAGAATTATAATATTGGTGGTATTTTAGCTGATGATATGGGTCTTGGTAAGACACTTCAAGTTATTACCTTAATCACAGGGGACACAAAAGAAGAACCATCTTTAATTGTATGTCCTAAGAGTTTAGTATTTAACTGGAAAAATGAATTTGAAAAGTTCTCGCCAAATACTAAAGTTATTGAAATTTATGGTACTACATCTGAAAGACAAGAAATTGAACAACATATTAATAAAAATGTGAAGACTGTATTTATAGTTTCTTATGATTCCTTAGGCCGCGATGTAGAATTATTATCTAAATTTGATTATAATTTCTTAGTACTTGATGAAGCACAAAACATAAAGAATGTTAATGCAAAACGTAGTGAAAATGTTAAATCTTTAAGAGCACTTCATCGATTTGCACTTACAGGTACGCCTATTGAAAATAATGTAATTGATTTATGGAGTATTTTTGATTTCTTAATGCCAAATTATTTTGAATCTACTTCTGAATTTAGATCACGTTACTTACATGATGAATCATTTACACAAGTTATTGCGAAAAAGGTTGCGCCATTCATATTACGTCGTACAAAGAAAGATGTTTTAAAAGATTTACCTTCTAAATATGAACGTGTCATTACATGTGATATGAACGAAGAACAAAAGAAATATTATGATGCACTAAGAATGGATGCAAATGAAAAGATGCAAAATGGTGGTAAAGTCTTCGATATTCTTCCTTATTTAACAAGATTAAGACAAATTTGTATTGACCCAGGACTATTTATTGAAAATACTAAATCTACTGGTTCTAAATTAGTTGAATTATTTGACATAATAAATGATTATAAGAGTGACCATAAAATGTTAATATTCTCTCAATTTGTTCAAGCACTTAATAAAGTTGAAGAATATTTAAAGAAAAATAGAATTCCTTATTATATAATTACCGGTCAAACAGATTCTAAAGAAAGACTTATTATGTGTAATAAATTTAATAATGATAAAACACCAGTATTCTTAATATCTTTAAAAGCAGGTGGTACAGGTCTAAACTTAATCGGTGCCGATACTGTAATTCATATTGATCCTTGGTGGAATAGCAGTGCTGAAGATCAAGCTACTGATAGAGCACACAGAATTGGTCAAACTAGAAACGTTGAAGTTATTAAATTAATTATGGCTGATTCTATTGAACAAAAAGTAGTAGAACTTCAAAATAGTAAAAAAGATATAATTGATAAATTGATTGCCTCAGACGACAACCGTCTTACAAGTGTTACATTGTCTGATTTAGCATTCATTTTAAAATAAAAAACGCTTTTAATAGGCGTTTTTTTTAATAAACACGACATAAATTTTACAACATTGCTTAAATATGATATGATAAATTTAATGAGGGATTTTTTATGAGAAACAAAATTATCAAATTATTATCTTTTTTTGTTCTAGGTTCAACCTTAACCGCATGTAAAACTGAAAAAAAGACGATATCATTAAATATATGGACGTATTACAATACTAATATTGAAACTTCATTTCAAGAAATAATTACAAAGTTTAACAATACTGTTGGTGCAAACGAAAAAATTGTCGTTTCATCGATGTCGCAAGGAAGTCTAGTATCTGATTTATCTGATGCCCTTTTATCATCGGCTAAAAAAGAATTAGGTGCTGATCAAATGCCTGATATGTTCTTATCATATGCGGATACGGCGTACGAATTAAATGAACTAGGTGTTTTAGCTAATATCGGTGACTATTTTAGTGATGAAGATTTAAGTAAATTTAATAGTGATTTTTTGAGCGAAGGATATTTCAATAATGAATTAAAAATATTACCAGTTTCAAAATCAACTGAAGCCTTATATATTAATAAAACCGATTTTGATAAATTCTTAAACCAATATCCAAACTCTAGAATTACATATGATGATTTATCAACTTTTGAGGGCTTAATTAAAGTATCTGAAATTTATTATAATTTGACTGGAAAAGCATTCTTCGGTCGTGATTCTTTAGATAATTATTTTGTTGTCGGCGCTAAACAATTAGGTATTAATATTTTAGACTATGATGGGTCTAATACTCTTCAAATAAATTATAACAGAGATGTGTTTAAGAAATTATGGGATTCTTATTTTGTGCCTTATGTTAAAGGTTATTTCAATTCGACAGGAAAATTTAGATCAAGTGATGTACAAGCAGGAACAATTTTAGCTTATATTGGTTCAACCGCATCAGCTAATTATTTTCCTAAAAAAGTTTATGTTTCGGATAAAGAATCATATCCTATTGAGCCGTTAATTTTAGAAGCCCCATCTTTTGCAAATGGCACTAAGGTGGCAGCTAGCCAAGGCGCTGGTTTTTGTATTACCTCATCTTCAAAAGAAAGAGAAGAAGCTTGTGCAAAATTCTTAAAATGGCTAACTGAATATGATAATATTACAGCTTTTTCTAAAGCTAGTGGTTATTTTCCGGCAACTACAACTGGATTAGATAATAACTTTGTATCAAGTCAAAGTGATGCGATTTTAAAATCAAATTTTGAAATTTGTAAACAAACTATTGAATCTTCTACAATGTATACAAATGTTGTTGGTTTAAACGGAAGCACTTACAGAAATTATTTAAAAGAGAGTTTCACTAATGCTTTAGAAACAGCTAAAGAAACTCTAAAAAATAGTACGGACAAAGAACAAACTATTAAAACCCTTACAAGTGAAGAATATTTTAATACTTGGTATGCAAATTTAGGATCAAGAGCGAGAGAATTAAGATAATATGAAACTCAAATCAATTAATTTTAAGATATTATTACCGCTATGCTTAACAGTTCTAGTCGAATCATTTTTAATATTATTTTGTTTACAAGTTTTAGCTAAACCTACGCTAGAAGAAGGCCTCATTAATAATTTCAAATCATCAATTGAAGTTCGTACTAATTATCTTGAAACTTCTATGTCTAATAAGTGGTCTAATTTAAGCCAACACAAAAAGAATATTGTCTCTAAATGCGAAAACTTTATAGATGAAAATGATGTTGATGTTAATTCTATTTTAGAAAGTGAAGATTTAAGTGATGATTTCTTGTTAACAATCGCGGATATATTACCTCAAATTTTATCTTCAAATACAGTTACAAATTCTTTCTTTGTTTTAAATAATGATAAAAATGATGCTATATTTTTAAATACTAAAACCCCAAATAAAGTTAGTGTTACAGAAACTATAATCGATTTCTGTCCATATAATGTTGTAAATTATTATTATCAAAATGGCTATAATATTAGTAGAAATGCATATGAGAAAAAAGTAAACAGTTTAAATGGTACTAATTTTTTCACAATTCCTTTAGAATATGCAAAAAATAATGATATTACAGGCAAAAATGCTGGATATTGGGGTAGTGATTTATATTTAAATTCTAAAACTATATTCACTTATGCCATACCAATTGTTGTCTCAAATACTGTTTTAGGTGTTTTAGGCGTAGGAATAAGTTCAACTTATCTTCAAACTAGTATGAGCGCTTTAAATGGTGATGCAAATACTAATATTGCACTTTTGTCTATAACTAATAATGGTGTGAAGGAAATTTTTAAAGCTTATAGTGATTATTCCCTGCCTTCACTTGAAAATGTATATCTTAATCATACAAGCTATAATGAAATTTATTCATTTGACGAAGGAAATATTTGTGAATTTGTTTACAGAGATAAACTTAATTTGGAAAATTATCTTTATGATGAAGAATTGGTTTTACTTGGAATTTCTGAGAAAAATGTTGTTTTAAAAGCCTCCAATTATACAAGCTTAACGGTTGTTTTAATAGTTGCGATTATTAGTATTTTGTCTGTCGGAATGATTCATTTCTTCTCATTCCACTTAGCTAAACCAATTAAAAATGTTTGTAAAGAAATAAATGAAAATAACATCACAAACATACCTAAGACAAAAATACTTGAAGTTGATATGTTAATCGAAAAGGTTGAATATTATTTTAATTCGAGTCTTGAGTTTGACCAAAAACTTAATCGTATTATTGAAGACTCAGGAGCTAAATTGGCTGTTGCAGAATATTATAAAGATAGTGATTATATTACTACTAGTGTAAATTTCTACTCGATATTATCATTAAATTATAATAATGATAATGTCAATAAAGAAGAATTTATTGCAAGAATTAAGAAACTTAAAAATCATATTATTTCTTCATCATTTGATTTTGATTATTTAGTAGAAAATTATTTCGACGTACCTTCAGAATTTGTACTTTTTGTTGATGATCATTATATAAGAATGAAATCTAAAATGGGTACTAAGGGTATGATTATTACTCTAATAGATTTAACTAAAGAATATGAAGAAAGACTTCGTCTAGAACACGAAAGAGATTATGATATTTTAACTAAATTATTAAACAGAAGTGGTTTTAGTAGATACATTACTGAAACATTTAAAAATCAGATCAATTCAGCTGCTTTATTCATGATTGATATTGATAATTTGAAGAAGATTAACGATACTTATGGCCATGAATATGGTGACGAATATATTAAACTTGTCGGTAGATATTTATATGCGATGAGTCAAAAATATGAAAAATTAACTGTAGCCCATTTATCTGGCGATGAATTTATTATGTTGCTAGAGGATTCAACTAATTCATTAGTTGAAGAAATTGGGGCAGAACTTCTAGAATTAAGAAAAACATATATTGAATGTTATAATTCACATGTTTATGTATCTCTTTCTTGCGGTGTGTCATTCTATGAAAATAATATAACTTACACGGAACTTAAGAAGAGAGCAGACTTTGCGATGTATCAAGTGAAGCGTAATCATAAAAATTCGATTGCATATTTTGACTTTACTGCATACGAAGATTATAAACATGAAGATGTATTAATTGCAGATTTAAATAAGATTATTGAATTTAACCTTGTTAAATATGCTTATCAGGCAATTGTAGATTTACATACTGGTGAAATTTATGCATATGAAGCCTTGATGAGACCACAAAATGATAATTTTAAAAATCCTCAACTATTAGTTGAATATGCAAAAAAATATAATAGATTGTATGATATTGAACGTCTTACATTCTTTAATGCATGTGCTAAATTTATGAATTTTGGAACTGACAAAAAGCTATTTGTAAATTCTATCGCAAGCCAAATCTTAAATGATGAGGATTTTAATAAATTTGCACAAACATTTAAACCAATATTAAATAGAATAGTTGTAGAAATAATAGAAGAAGATTTTGGTCAAGGTGAAATTATTAACCGTAAAATCAATAGTATTTCTAAACTTGATATTAATTATGCGATTGATGATTATGGTACAGGTTATAATAATATAAGTATGTTATTAGATTATACACCAAAATTCATTAAGCTTGAAGGTTCTTTAGTTAGAGGAATCGATCATGATGCTAAGAAACTTCAATTTACTAAAGCTATAGTAGATTTCTGTAAAACAAATGGTATATCAATAATCGCGGAAAGCGTTGAAACAATTGAAGAATTGAGATGTATTAAGGCTTTAGGCTGTGATTATGTACAAGGTTATTTAATCGCAAAACCTGATTTAGAAATCAAAGATATAACAAATGAAGCTAAGGAATTAATACTTAGTGTAAATTAAATAAAAGACATATTCTCTCGAAAGAAAGAATATGTTTTTTTCATGCTTATATATAAACGGTTGTATTAACAAAGACCTTCTAAGGTAAAATATGTATTACTGTTTTATCTCAAAGGTCTATATTTTATTCGGCTTCACTTAAATATTCACTTGCCCAGTTGTATGATTTACAGAAGATTCCTTTAATATCTTTAATATTTTTGTTGTTCAAATAATCCCAATAATCACATTCAATATTTTCTTTATTTAAAACAAGTTCTGCACGTTTAAAAGTTATACAATCAAGGTTATTTTCAGACATTGTATGTCTTAATCGCCAAACAGCATCCCTATATAATATTTTACTCTTAGATAGATCTTTATCAGGCCAAAGTTGACTAATTGCATCATTCATTTCAAGAGATTTACCATTATAAGTTAGAAGTAGTGCAAAAAGTTCTTTAGATTTAGAAGAAGAGAAATTAATTAGTTTACCATTTAGGAAACAGTCAAAATTATTAAACATCTTACATATTAATTTTTGTTTAGTAGATGCAATCATCGAAATATATAAATCAAGATCTTTATATGTATAAGGCTTATAAATAAAGCCTAATACGTTATCAAGTAAATTTTGATTTAAGTCTTTCATTTCGATACTTAATCCTGTTACGAATACTATCTTTATTTTAGGATTAATAGTAATTAATTTTCCCGCAAGTTCAATACCATTGATGTTTGGCATGTTTATATCTAAAAATGCACAATTTATATCATTTTCTTTTACATATTCAATTATTTCATTCGCATTGTCTTTAAAGAATTTATAATCGATATCATTATTATTAATTATCTCAGTTAGAAATACTTGTAAAGAAGTAATTTCATCATCAACTATTATTATCTTCATTTAAATCATCCTTTCTAATAATTATCTTAATTAAGGTTCCTAGTCCTAGTTTTGACATAATTTTTATATCTGCGTTAACTAACTTTTTAAGTCTTTCACATGCGTTTTCAATACCTGAAGAATCACTATTTATTTTTGTTGTATCGAAACCAATACCATTATCTTTAATAATTATTTTAATATAATTGTCACTATCTATTGTACTAGAAATTTCAATATAACCATTCTCTTTTTCATTAGTTTTACTATATTTTATTGCATTTTCTACAAATGGTTCAATACTTAAAATAGGGATTAAGAAATCTTCGTAATCGATATTAAATATTACATTAAATTTATTCTTAATCTTTAAATTTTCAAGTTCTACAAAATTATATACATTTTCAATTTCTTTTGAAAAGTCAATTAAATTAGTTTTGACAGTATTTACATTAAATCTTAAGTGATTACTAAACAATTGTAATGCATAATCACCTTCATTAATAT
>CAVGYR010000053.1:0-10941 GCA_963633325.1 uncultured Treponema sp. | reverse complement strand
CAATTCAAAGTTGTTAATCTTATAAGTTACTGATCCGTGAGCATATTTTGTTTCACTATAAGCCTTATCAAGATCAGTATTTATAGATGCACTTTCTGAATCAAGGTATTCATGATATAAGTCTGGTTGTTTGTTATCAAATGAATATTCACTTGTATTACCTAAGATATCTTTAGCTACAATTTTGCATGTACCCTCAAGTATATTACCATCTTTATCTACAAAATCTAGAGTAGTTTTAAAAGTAGTATCTTTAATATCAGTTTTTGATAATATCAATTCACCTTTAAAATAAATATCAATACTCTTTAACTTCGAATCATCAGTTATTGTTACATTAACGTTTTTAGCATAAACTTGACCGTTATTTGCAATATTATAATCGTATGTAGGGGAGTCTTTATCAGGTGTAAAACCAATATCAGTGATTAAATCATCAGCTTTTGTAGGGCCTGCAATGATTTTTGAAATATCATTTAAAGTTACATTACTTACATTAGTTGTAGGACTAACTTCAGGTAGAGAAGAATCAAATATAACAACATAAGTAATATAGTTATAACTAAATTCTCTATAAGAAATTTTTACTGTAAAACTTGTTTCACTTTTAATTTCTACTCTTGTTTGAGACAAGACTAGGTTAGATGTATAGTCAGGGTCTCCTGTGAATGCAAATGTATAATCACCACTAAAGCTAAATACTAATAATTTATTTGTATAGATGTAATATAATGTTGAATTTGACTTTTCAATGATTGTTCCTTCATTTTCGTCATTTATTTCTTTATATTCACCATCATCAATCATACGCCATGTAACTTCAGGCGCATCTCTAGTTAATTCAATAGTTTTTGTGACTGAATTACCATTTACATCAACTAATGTAAATTCATAATTTCCTGAATCTTTAAATGTTAAAGTTTGTCCATATGTTGTAGATATTACTTGTCCATTTAATTTAACAGTAAATGTAAAGATTGCGTCTGGGTCCACGCTTGATGTAAAACGCACATATTCATTATCAACTTTACTTAATTCAAAATTAGTTTCAGTTGAATCAATTGTTACATTGATTGCATAAGTATTTTTAAATCTATCAGAAATAATTACTGAATATGATCCATCACTAAATGTTTTATATGTTGAGAAATCACTTTGATAATATACAACATAATCTAATGTCGAATTATTTCTAATTAGTATATATGAATACTTATCGAAATAGCCTGAAACATTCGCAAATCCTTCTAAAGTTAATTTTGAAACACGGTATGATTCACCATTATATTTTTCAGTAATTGTAGTTTCAGTTTCATCTTTACTTCCTGTAGAATATTTTATAGTTATATTAGGAGGTGTAGCTACAACATAAACTTTTGTATATGATAAACCATTCTCATCAATTTCAACTATTTCATATTTACCATCAATAGTTAGACTTGGATTTAATTGTTTTAAAATATATTTTAGTTCATAGCCTGAATATTTAGCTGTAATTTCTACATATTCACTATCTTTGCTCTCTAAACTTTTAATATAAATATGAGTATAATCATTAAATTTGAATGTCACATTACTATATAATTGATACTCTTCACCTTCTACTACATAAACAGAATCATATAATGTATCGTCGCCTGAGAAATAAGCATTAGTAATTGTTTTACCTGTACGAGTTGTACTTGTTGTCTCTCTAGTAGTGTGTATTTGGTCACTAGTAAATGTAGTAATTGAATCTCCACTACCATCATCAACTAAATATATAGGATCTCCACAGTTTTTCGCAATCGTGCTTACAACAGCTTCAATTGCGTTTCTTAAATTTGCATTATTTGATAAATAATAAACATTTATTGATTCATCTGTATAATCACCATAATAGTAATAAACCCAGTCTGATGAAGATGTCGAGAATGACCAATCTGAACGTTTATATCTAATCCAAATTTGACCAACTTGTGCTACCTTAGTTTCGCCTACTGCTTTTTTATAAGTCATAGATGCGTTTGAGTTTAGACTAGTAGCTTGGTCATTATTAATCTTTATAGCACATAAATCGCTATATTCATAATATTTTAAATATTCATTGCGAAGATATTCACTTGAGAATATTTGGTTCTTTTGTACATCATTGTAATATTCAGTTGTTATTCCATCATTACCATAATAGAAAAATTTATTATTGTTTGTCGAATATACTTTATTTACTGAATATAATTGACTATTCTTGTTGTTAGTTTTGTCAGTACCTGTTGCTACATAAATTGATTTAGTTTCACTATATTGATCGCTAACATAAAATTGAACTGTGTAATAGCCTGGTATTAAGAATGTTATAGTGGCTTTTTTATAGCTAGTGCTATTATCACCATTACAATCAATTACATTATAATTAAAATATGTGCCTCTTTCACTTGATGTGATATCAACAAAGTTTGAATTTTCATATTTTGAAATTGTATAACTTAAAGATTCAACATTTGTTTGTTTGCAATTGTATATTATTTGTGGTTTTGAATTTTCAGTAATTTTGTAAACATCAAAATTAATATTATCAAATTTTGTTCCACTAATTTCTTCAAATTCTCCAGGTAAAATAGATCTTGAATCATATCTCACGCTAATATCAGTATTATCAGCTAATGTATATTCATTACCAGATATATCTTTTATAACAACACCGACATATAAGTCTTTATAGTTCTTAGCACTATCAACGCCGACTCCTACTAAAGTACCTATAATAGTGAAAGTAACTTTATAATAATCTTTATATTGGCCGTCATCAGTTACCTTTTCACAATTAAAGCTTATAGAATTATTTGTAACACCTTTGATATCAATATAGTTTACTTCCTTATTAGCACTTAATGGGGACGCAGAATATGCAAATTTTATATATTCTAATTTATCTAAAATTGTCTTATCAAATAGTGGTTCCTCTTTCAAGTAAAAACTATAATTATATCTTTGGTAATCATCACCTCTTGTAGCGCTAAATTTTTTAACTTCAGGTGCTGTATTATCAAATTTCAATACAAGAGCATCATCATTATTTGTATTTTTCGTTATACCATATTTAGATGTGACCGTATAATAGAAATTATATGTTCCATTTAACTTATAGCCAAGTGTTAAAGTTGTGTAATAAAAACTATCTGTACTATAACTTTCACCACTTAATTTAAAATCAGGTATTTCAGTATAATCATCATCTATTGGTGTTACGTCCGATTCTACAAGTGCATATTTAAAGGTAAATCCTTCAGAAACATTTAATATTTTAATAGTTACATCATTAGTTTGATGAGGATTATTATCATTTATACCTTTAGTTAAACTAACTTCTTCGTTTCTTGAATCAATTAAGAAATTAAAATTAGTTGAGAATGTTCCTAGAGTCGCAAAATTTTTACTAAATTCTTGTTTATTAGTGTCTCTATATTCTCCGTTATAACTATAATCTCTAATTTGAGTATTTTCAAAAGAAATTGACTCAATTTTAGTTGAAAAGTTAGTTGAAGGGTATCCTTCTTCATCTAATTCATAAACAAGTCTTGTAGTACCTTCACCTGCTACATATTTTAAATTTAAATAATTAGATAAACCATTTGTATTTAGTTTTGCGGATATTTTAGAATTTGAAGAATTTATTAATTGAACTGGTTCACTAAATTCTACACAAATTCTAAGTTTGTTTGTAGATGTAGCTTCTTTCATGCTATCTAATATATAAGCATGTTTATATTGAGGCGCTGTAATATCAGCTACAAATGCAAAATATCTAAATTCCTTTACTTCCCATTCATTATTAGATGATTCATTTCCGATAGTAAATTGTACATCGGTATTCGCATTATCTATTTTAAAATAGGCAAGTTTTGATCCATTTCTAAAAATTCTAGTCGAATCATCCGCAATCGTATAATTATAATATTTTCCTAATTTGTAAGTAGATGAATAAATAAAATCACTATCATCATAACAAGGGAAGATATTATCCCAACCTACATCATTACTTGTTATAAATTTAGATGTATAAGACGGAGATTTAATATTATACATATATCCGTCTTGATATAATTTAGTAGTTAACCACCCATTAGGATATGAACTCCAAGTAGGAGCTGAGAAACTTCCGGTAATACCTACGAATGCATCTGCTATACCTGCATCGTATAACTTAGAAATATTTTTCTTAATATTAAAATTATATCTTGTTTCAGTACCAGCTTTTATATCTTGTTTGTCACCACCAATGATTGTACCACCACTTAATATTGAAGAATTGTTAACCGCAACATATTCATTAATGACATCGCCGTAACCATCTTTTTGGGTAACATTAAAATTGTATTCTGGTTCTACAACTATCTTTATTTTTGCATATGTTTGTGATTTAGTTGTTATATCTTGTCCATTTACGTTATAAGCTACAATATAGAAATAATATTCACCACTACCTACTGTAACAGTTGGTTTATTAACTGTTAGGGAAAACCTTATATAATTATAACTATTGTAAGATACATTAGTAACTGTATCCGTACTATCAATTGCACTATAATCGCCTTCGCTTGCGATCATGTTGCCGTCGAGCGTTTTATACTTAACTGTATAATTACCTTTTGTAACAGTTGCGTTATTGTTTTTAACAATCAAGCGCATATTTACTTTTGTGCTTGAAACCTTTAATGTTGTTGTAGGATCAATATCTGTTTGGTCATTAAAACCTACATCGTAACCACTTGTAGGATATGAGTCACTTGCAAGAACAATAGGATGTTTAACATTTGAAAATATTACTACGATAGAAACGAGTAATAAAGAAATTAATACTATTATTCTAGATTTTTTCATATTACTCGCCTCCTTCTATCTTTTTCTTTAACATCTTTAATAAATCTTCATTACTAATATTTGTTACATCTTGATAAAGTTTTAATTGGTTCATTAAGAAATCAAGATTTCTATTTAATAATGCATCATTAATATTATTAAGATCTTCTTTAACTTGTTTTGGTTCGATGTTATTTTGTTTGTGTTCTTCTTCAGTCTCAAATCTTAAAGGAACTTCATTATATTTAACTTCTACATTAGGATCTTCTTGCGTTGTTTCTTTATTTGTTGAAGGTGCAGTACCTTTAGTCTCATTTTCATCTTCTTTTTTGTTAAATACTAAGCCATTACGTTTAGAAATATCATAGAATACTTCGTTTTCGTCAAAATAATTTGAGCTTAATTCACTTGTATCCATTTGACCCATCTTATAGAAAGGCACTTTAAATGAAGGAGTAAAGAATGTCTTTAAAGGATAGTTACCAAATGTAACAATTATCGCATTACCGATATCGCCTTGTTTATTAAGTCTTTGTAATTCTGAAGGGTAAATCAAAGGTCTAACTTGAGTTTGACTTGATGAAGAAACTCCACCAGCTCCACCGTCCGATTGGCTTGTAGAACGAGTTACTACGGTAATGTTACCACAAAGTTCAGAGAACTCTTTACATGTAGAAATATCGTTTGACCCGATAAACATCTTAATACCACAGTTACCTTTAACAACGTCTGCCACTTTATCTCCGTAAACGTTATTTAATTGTTGATAAGATTGAATGATCATATTGAACCATATTTTTCTTGAACGACCTACGGTAATCATCTTATCAAAGTTTTCAATCTTAGGCATGTTACCAAATTCATCAAGAATGAAATATACATTTCTTGGTAACGATAAATCCTCGTTTTGGCTAGCAACTTTAATTAGTGATTTATACAAATCTAGGATAAAGATAGCTGCTAGATTATGTCTTGTAGTTTTTTCATCAGGAATTTTTAAGAATAGTGCTGTAGGTCTATCAGATAATGATTTTGGTGTAAAATCTGATTTACTTGTTAAACCACAAATACCTGAATCGTTAAATAATGTTAACTTTTCATATACAACTGACATGTAAGAAGCACGTGTACTTTCCGCCGCATCACATACTTGTTTTGATAAGGACAATGCTTTAGATAAAGGGCTTCTTCCTTGGAAATATTTTCTAAGTTCAAGATAATCTTGATTTGAGTTTTGAAGAATCTTAGTCAAATTGAAGAAATTAAATTTATCTTTAGTCATATGAAGTTCTTCAACTTCACTATCCTCTAACATACCTAAAAGTACAGCTAATGTAATTGCACGTGCACCTTTTTCCCACATAGGATCTTTTTCGTTTTCAACCGGGATAAGTACGCTTACTAAGTCATTTAAAGATTCATAAACTTCATCAAATAATTGTTTTTTATAAATCTTCATTCCAAGTACTAATTGTTCGTAAGTTTTATAAGCTTTATTATTAAATTCGTACCATGTTGAACCCTCAGTAAATTCATCGCTTGGATTTGATTTAGTTAAGCCAGATGTAGAGAAATCATCTGTACGCTCGAATGCATTACGATATACATTTTTATATTCTTCATACATATCATAAATTGAGTCAAGAGGATTCCATCTATATGATTGATAAGTATCTCTTAAATCAATAACTTTTACATCATATCCTCTTTCTTTTAGATAACCTGAGTGAAGAGAAAACAATTCACCTTTAGGGTCGGTCATGATCATTGAAGATCCAGCACTTGTAGAAGCTAATATTTGAATCATAGGGTTTACGAATGTAGTAGTTTTACCACTACCTGTAGAACCGATGATTAACGAGTGAGCAGGTGAATTTAGAGAAACATCTAAATCTTTACCATTTTTTTGTAAAGTCGCATAAACAGGAACACCATCTTTTTTAACATCGTTTAAAGTACTATAAGAATAGCTTTTAAAGATTTTTTGTCTTTCAGCTTTATTCATCCAACGAGAATTTTCAAGGTTCGCATCAATTCTATTTAATTTACCATTTCCTCTTAAACCGGTATTTTTAATACTTCTTAACATTTGTCTATCGAAGAAAGAAAAATATAAGAAACTAAATCCGATAAAGACACCTAAAACTATTGCGTAATATCTAGCGTCAATATAGATAATTGCTTGAAGGGCTTGAACCCACTTTAAGCTTGCCATATTAAATGAAGAATAAACGATTGTAAATAATATGTAAGATATAATTGATGAAATCAATATACCTGTTGATATATAGAACAACCATTCTTGCACAACACCCTGACAAAATTTGTTAGATAAAAGTGCATTAGATAATAAACTTGCAAGAACCCACCAGAAAATAAACCATTTAAGGAAGTTTTGCCATGTTAACATCCTCGCCGCATTCAAAAATACAGATACAAATATAGCAGTAAGTGCAATAAGTATTATTTGCAATATTGTAATAAATTTGACTTTACTCATTACTTGTACCTCCTACTATTTTTAATTTTGCGGATAAAGTTAAAGTATTATAGTATGGGTGAGATATAGTACATGTAATTGTATATTCACCTATTTCTTTAAAACTATTACCTTCTCCGTAATATACACTTGCGTCTAGCGGTAAATTACCACTAACTGTAAGACTGATAGATTCTCCTGTGTATTTCACTTCTTTATCTTCTAATGTGATATTTTCAAAAGTTCTTCTAACAACATTAATTGTGCTAGATTTTGTAACTTTCTTATAACTTAATGTTATATTTTGTTCGCCTTCTTTATAAACAGCTAGTTCAGTACCGTTTAAAAACATATCGCTTGTAACATTAACAGTTTCATTATTATTAAGACGTAAGAATATACCACTATAACTTGTGTCACCCATCAATATGCTGCTTGGAACATTGATTTCATAGTCGATTTGTTCTTCTTTTGTACAAGAAACTAAAACTAGTGACAATATTATTATTAAAATTGAAATTACTTTTCTCATAATATCAACTACTTTCTTTAGATTATTATAAATTAATATGTAGGACAAAAATATTATGTTTACACACTAATCCATTATTTTTATATTATATCATTAATTTTATTTATTTGGTTAACTTAAACTCCTTTTTTAACAAAAAAATAAGGAAAGTTTTTTATTTTATCTTTCCTTAAATAAATTTATTCATATAGAGAGCCAATAGAATATTCACTCCATGAATATTGAGTCATATATTCGCCAGAGAAATTGTTGATTGCGACAGGATCCCCTGCCAAATAATCGAACAGGTCTGATCCAAACTTTGTCTTATCAACACCGTATCTATTATATCCTTTAACAATAATAGATTCAGCACCTACTTCTTTTAAGCCCTTGATAAGTTCAGAATATATTTTTGTAAAATAGCCTTGAAGTTCTCTGTTATATTCCCTATCTTCAAATAATATACCCATTATTTCTTTCTTGTTTACAACAGCGCCTCTTCTATCTATAAGATATGCAAGCATTTCTTTAGATTTTTCACGCGCAAAAAATACAGGTTTACCATTTACAAAAAGTTCAAAATTACCAAATGTTTTCGCGTAAATCCCAGTACTTTCAGTTTGAATAGGATATAATAAATTATCTACTTCTTTTTTAACGTCTTCAGTTGTAACAGGTTTTGTAATATAACCTGATGCATGTAGTGAAAAAGCTTCTTTCATGTATTCAGAATATCCGGTTACAAATATAACATTTATCTTTTTATTAATTTTCTTTAATTGCTTAGCTAAACTGATTCCATCAATTTGAGGCATATTGATATCACAAAATATAATATCTATGACATTTTCTTTAGCAATTTCAAGAGCTTCACTTGATTTATTTGTTTCAAATATTTGTGCTTGTGGTAACACTTCACTAATAGTTTTAGTAAGTAATTTTAAAGCTAATTTTTCATCGTCTACTGCAAGAATCTTCATTATTACACCCTCTTTTTATTTAATTTTATAATAAATTATTTTTTTATACAATTATTTTTTAGGAATTAAAATCTTAACAGTCGTACCTGTACCCTTAATACTATTTATTTCAAGTTTTCCATTAACTTGTTCCTTTAATCTACGTTTAAGATTTTCAATACCTACGTGTTCTCTGCTCGGGTCGATATCAGACGCGTCAAATCCCAAACCATCGTCGTATACAACAATAATATTATTTTTTTTATCTTCATAAGTTTTTATAAAGATATGCCCACCATCAACTTTTTTTGAGATTCCGTGTTTTACAGCATTTTCAACCGGGATTTGTAAAGTAAATACAGGAATATCAAAGTGTGAATTCTCAATTGAATATTCTACTTTTATTTTATCGCCAAATCTTAATTGTTCAAGATATAAATAAATATTTACATGTTCAAGTTCTTTTAAAATACTTATATTATCTGTTGTTTTTATTGAATCTAAATTGTTTCTTAAATATTTTGAAAATTTCGATAAAGCTTCTTGTGCCTTAGGATTATCATCACAAAGTGCCATAATACTTGTTAATGTATTATATAAAAAGTGTGGTGAAACTTGAGATAATACTAGATGATATTTAGCTTCTTCAGCTTTTTTTTCCATCAATACATAACTATTTACTTGTTCGTAGGTCATAACTAAATACATAGTTAAAGCCGATAATACTGTCGATATTAATAATGAATAAATCCCATAAACAAACAGTTGAAATAATAAGCCGATTATTGGAAATATAAAATATACACTAAATAATATTTTAGCTGAACGTTTAGTTTGTTTAAAATAGCGGATAAAAATAACAAAATTAAATAATAGAAATAACAAACCCCATAGTTGAGAAATAAAAAATAATGGGCCTCTTACATAAATATTTTGTGCATTAATTGAGTAATACATATTATTAAATTGATTGATTATTAACATTAGTACACATGGAAAATAAATTAGTCCTAAGAATAAATTTAAATGTTTTATATTAACTTTGAAGTAGACAATACAAAATTTTGTCATAATAAAACTATAAACATAGCCCAAAAAGTATTCAAAGAAATTAGTAAATCTTAGAATAATATAAATATTATATCCTTCTTTTCCTCTATATATTATTCCTAGCATATTAGCTAAAACATCTAATATAATAGTTATAAATAGGCATAAATACAGTCTTGATATGTTTTTATCAATTTTTCTATTTAAAATACAGCCGAATATAGCAATGGTACATAATAAAATACCAAAAATATCAAATGAAATATTAAAAGCTTTCAAAAAATCCATAACACCACTTCTTTCTTTTCTATTATATACGAAAAAAAGGCCAGTATGACCTTTATTTTCTTAAATTTAACGGTTCCTTATTAATTTCTTCTTTGTTTGGTTTTGACACATGATCAATAATAACGAAATCATCTAAATCGACTTCTAATTGTTTGTTGCCTTTGTTCAAAGGATCATCGATTTTGTAATCTTTAATTTTGCGCTCACAAAATTCCATTAAAATATCTTTTTCTTTATCACGAATATCATTGATGATCTCACCGATTTGATCAATTTTATCTTGAATTTCATCATGATACATTTCGTTATCTTTTAAATCGATACGAATATTTTCTATGAATTGATTATATCTTTCAATATCTGATTCATATTCATTGATAACTTTTAAAACTGTTTCTTTATAATTAGTATTTGGATTTGTTTCTTTTTGTTTTTTGATATCATCATATTCTTCTTTTAAATTCTCGATATTTTCGTACAATTCTTTATGTACTCTATGATGTACAAATTGAAGTAAACCAATATAGCAGTCGTCGTCAGACAAATCATCGTAAAATAATAAAAGTTTAAAACGTTGTCTAAACAAATAATCCATTTGATTATATGTTTCAAATTCAATTTTTTCTTGTGTTATACCAGGCACACGTTCAAGATCAGTGAAATATTTTTTATATTTTTCTTCCCTATTTTTTTCACTAGTGCTTTGAAACATTTCTTTAGCACTCTCCATTGAAACTTCAACTTTACGTCTCTCAATATTATCAAGTTCAATATTAATATCTTCTTTTTTAGGAAGCGATTTAATCTCACTT
>CAVGYR010000052.1:0-11199 GCA_963633325.1 uncultured Treponema sp. | reverse complement strand
ATGTTAGTTTTTTGTTTGGTAATTAATTTTAACAGCTTTGCAAGTAATGATTATCCTATTATCGAGACTAGTTCGAATAATTACTTAAACCCAGAATATCTAGAAGTAGATTTTAGCGGAAATCTATATTACAATGCGTGGATTCCCTATTGGGTAGAAGACGCCTTTATTTTAGGCGTTGATGGCTTTGAGTCTACGGAGAATTCTAGTGTAATTATTGAATATAAAGAAAGAGGCAGTGATGAAGTTCGTACTGAGGAAATTTACCGAGTTGACTCGGTAAGATTTTGTTTTGAATTCATTTTTACGCTAGAAAATCTTAGAGATGATTGCGAAAATATACAATCTGATGATGGTTATTTTAGAATAAAAAAATTATATAATTCAAAATTCTGTTCTTTAGGCACTGATTTAACTAAAATGGTATATGTTAAACCTTTAGGGGGTACATATAATTATACTCCGGAAAACCCAAGTGGTTATGTTCAAATAGATGATAATGCTAATTACGCTCTAGTTACAAGTGTTAAGCATAAGCTTGATTTAAACAATTTAGTTAAATCAATTTATATCCCTCAAAGTGGATATACAGTAACATTAACTGACGATGGTGGCTATAATTCAAAATACCAAACTGTTGGCATGTATAAGGCTCAATATTTAGTTAAAAATTCTGCTAAAGAGAAAAATGTTGCCTTATATATTTATGTTTTCAAAGAAGCTGTTCCTTCAATAGGAGGAGAGGACTCTATCACTATAAGTAATAAAGAAAGGTTAGATAATTATTTCACGGCTAATGATTACTTTGCGTCACTATTCCCTGTGTCTTACGGGGGAAGAACTACAAGTGTAACATTCACTATAGTTGATAGCAATAACACAGAACATAAATTAGAAGAAATATATAATAATGAAGGGACTTATACATTACGTATTGTAGCTTATTTTAATAATGAGGCCGTCGCTAGCAAGAATGTAGAGTTAAATATTATTAACGAAACTGAGGCTGAGGTGTATTTTCCTGATATTGTAATTCCTCTTACAACTTTGTCTAACTACAGTGATATAGAGTTGTGTAAAGCTCTTGAAGAAACACTTAAACTTGAAGGAATTGAAGCTACTAATGTAACTGTTATAAGTTCAACATATACTGCAGGTGCACCAAACGGAGAATATGATGTTTATTATTCATATGATGTAGATGGGAAGACTTATTTTAATTCAGGTAAGATATTTGTAACTAATGATGATTCAAGTACGAGTGATGATAACATTAAAAATATTTCACTTATAGTTGTGTCAAGCATTACTGCGATTGCTTTGTTAGGACTTATAATAATTAAAAGAAAACATAAAACAAATAAACAAATAAATAATTAAAACTGTGTACTAGTAAATAATTTAGTTTACTAGTACTTTTTGTTTTTCTGTAACTTATTTAAATAACATTTATCTAGAAATTATTAAATATAAATGCTATAATAACTCGATAAATGAGGCGATTTTTTATGATAAATGATGCAATTTGTGCTATTGCAACACCTTACGGTGTAGGGGCTATTTCTATTATTAGATGTAGTGGACATAATGCAATAGAACTTGTTAATAAAGTATTTAAAGGCAAAGATTTAACTAAGGCGCGTGCTAATACTATAAATTACGGATATATCAGTGATGACGGAGTAATCATTGACGAGGTGATGGTTTCTATTTTCAAAGGACCACATTCGTTTACTGGCGAAGACTCAGCTGAGGTGAATTGTCACGGTGGTATATATAACACTAATAGAGTGCTAGAATGTTTATTAAGCCACGGATTTAAATTAGCTGAACCAGGAGAATTTAGTAAACGTGCTTTTCTTAATGGAAGAATAGATTTAACACAATCTGAGGCTATAATGGATATTATTAATTCAGAATCTGATCTTGCTCTTAGAGCAAGTGTTAATTCACTTAGAAAATCAACTAATAAGTTAGTTGTTAATATGAGAAGTCATTTAGTAGATTTGATATCTAAAATAGAAGTTAATATTGATTACCCTGAATATGATGATGCGATCGTTATGACGCAAGAAATTGCAATTCCTATGTTAAAAGAGCTTATTAGTGAAGCAGAAGATGTTCTAGAAAAATCTAAAATTTCCCAAGTTGCAGTTTCAGGCATTAAGACTGCAATCGTAGGAAAACCTAATGTTGGTAAATCTTCGCTTTTAAACTGTTTACTTTCAGAAGAAAAGGCAATTGTAACTGATATTGCGGGAACTACACGTGATATTGTTGAAGGTAAACTTTCTCTAGGCCCTGTTACTCTTAATCTAATAGATACAGCCGGAATAAGAGAAAGTGAAGATCTTGTTGAAAGAATTGGCATTGAAAAGAGTAAAAAGGCGATCGAAGCTAGTGAACTTGTTTTATTATTGTTAAATCCTACAAGTGAATTAGATGATGTCGACAAAGAACTTCTTGACTTGACTAAAGATAAACAAAGAATAATTATTTATAATAAATCGGATTTAAAACTAGATTTTGATAAATTAGAAGGTTCAATCACTCTTAGTGCTAAAACAGGCGAGGGAATTGATGAACTTGAAAAGAAATTAATTGAAATTACAAGAATTAATGAATTCAATGTTAATGATTCAAATTACTTAACAAACTCACGCCATGTAGCTAAAATGCGCGAAGCTTTAACTGCGCTTAAATCGGCATTAGATGGTTGCTATAAACAAATAGATATTGATATGATAGAATTAGATGTTAAACAAGCGTGGTATTCTTTAGGGGAAATAATAGGCGATACTAATAGTGATACATTGATAACAGAATTATTCTCAAGATTCTGCTTAGGAAAATAAGATTATGGCTATAAGTACAAATAAATTGCTTATAGTCTTTTTTAACTTCAAAAAAATCTTGGATCAATTTAATATGTTGCTTGATTTTTGGAATTAGCAGTATTAATTGTATCATCTTTTCCTGATTCTTTTACTTTTATACCTAATTAGATACGTATTTAAATTGATAAATTTTATGCCTTTAAGACACGTATAATAACGTTCAAAATTATTATTACAGTTACTCAATAATTTTATTAGGATGTAAAGATAGTATTACTATTGTGTGGACAATTGCGTATAATAAATATAGATATATTTACTAAAGGAGGAACTTTGTATGGCTACAAAATCACCAAATTTATATGCAAGAATTGAACCGGATGTTAAAGAAAAAGCGGAAAGTATACTATGTGCACTAGGAATTCCAACTTCTAGTGCTATCAATATGTTTTATAAACAAATTATCTTACACAGAGGCCTTCCATTTGAAGTTAAAATACCATCCGGTAAACCTGTAGATATGAGCTCATTATCAGAAACGGAGTTTAATGAAGAATTGGAAAAAGGATATAAAGAAATGCAAGATGGGCGCACAAAAAATGCGAAAAAAGCTTTTAGTGATATTCGCAAGGATTATGGTTTATGATATATATTGTAGAAGTGTCTGAACAGGCTGATAGTGATTTAAGAGCAATTTTTGAATATATTGCTTTTGAATTGTACTCGCCTGAAAATGCAAGCGGACAGTTTGATCGTCTAGAAGAACAAATATTAAGTTTAGAAACGATGCCAGAGCGTTACCCGAAATATAAAAAAGAACCATGGAAAAGCCGAGAACTTTGTGTATTACCAGTAGACATTTATGTAATACTTTATATTCTAAATATCGATAAAAAGGTTGTAACAACACTTCGAGTAATGTATGCTAAGCGGAATATAGACAATCAGTTAAATTTGCATACTAAACAATAAGGGATATGATTTTAAGCAGTCTTTCAATTATGATTGACTGTTTTTATTTTTAAATTTAATAGAAAGGGTTATATTACTTCGAATGATAGATTGCTCTTTGCTTTAAACGAATGAAGTATCTAAGGATAAAACCTTTATATAAGTGTTTGAAAGATTGCAACGCAACAAATTATTGATTCTATATGAAAATAGAAATTTTATAAAAAATTAGCACTTTTGTGTTGACAGTGCCAAAATAAAGTTGTAATATATAGTTGTAAAGATTAGCAGTCAACAAAGTTGAGTGCCAAATCTTAAAAATAGAAAAGGACATGGTGAATATTATGTATAATGAAATAAATGAATTATTTAATGAAATGAGTAAGGCTTTTGAAGGAATTTCAAAGAAGGTTAAGAATCCAATCTTAATTGACGTAATTAAGAACGAAGATTCTTATTCAGTATTAGCTTCTCTTCCTGGTGTTAACAAAGAAGATGTAAAGTTAAGTGTTGAAAACCAAACATTAACAATCTCTGTTGAACAAAAGAATGCAGAAGAAACTGAAAAAGATGATAAGAAGTACATGTTAAAAGAACGTGTACGCGGTTACTCAAGCAGAAGTGTTTATTTAAAGAACATTGAAGAAAGCGAAATAAGCGCTAAAATGGAAGATGGTATCTTAAATATCACTATCCCATTCAAAAAGAGAAATGTAAGCACAATAACAATTGAATAATTAAGGAATGAGGCGATATTATGTTATTTAGTGATGGCGTAAATGTATTAGATAGTTTAATTAATAATTTTAGTGATAGTTACTTTATGGCAACAGATATTTGTGAAAACGAAAAAGGTTATTTATTAACTGTTGATGTGCCTGGTGTTAAGAAAGAAAATATCACAATTGAATTCGAAAACGATGTTCTTACATTAAGTGTTAAGAATTCAAAGACTGATAGCAAGTTAAACTACATTAAGAAAGAAAACTTCTCTAATGACTACAAACGTACATATGTTCTAGAAAATGCAGATAATAAAAATATCAAAGCTAAACTAGAAAATGGCGTTTTGATGATTGTTGTTGGTAAAAAAGTTAAAGAAGAAACAAAAAGTGTAATCAATATTGATTAATACTTTTATGGGTGTGCTTGTCACACCTTTTTTCATTTTGTATTTTTAATTAATAATAATTAGGATTATAATATAAGCATATGGAGGCTTATTATGTCAATTTTAACTGATGTAGCTAGCAAAAAAGAAGCTAAAGGTAATGCACTTGTAATCGGACAAGAAGCTAGAAGTGCGAAAGCAAAAGATAATTCTATTATCGATTCAACGATTGGTATGTTATATGGTGAAGATGGTAAATTTTTCACTTTTAAAACTGTAGAGAAAACTATGAATGAGTTGTCAGGACCCGAAAAATTTTCTTATGGTTCAACAATTGGTTCTCCTCAATTTCATGAGGCTATTTATTCATGGGTTTTTAGACAATATCTAGATGAATTTAGAGACAATACTAATTTACGTTGTGTTGCAACACCTGGCGGAACTGGTGCTTTAGCTTGTGTAATCGCAAATTATTTATCCGAAGGAAGTCATTTAATATTGCCTAATTATATGTGGACAAACTATATTCAAATGGTTCAAGAAAGAAACTGTGGTTATTTCACTTATGATTTATTTGATGAAAATGGTAGTTTCAATTTACAAAGCTTAGAAGCTACTTGTTTACGTGCTAAAAAAGAAGATGGGCGTGTAGTAATTTTAATTAATGATCCGTGCGAAAATCCTACAGGATATACTATGTCTTATTCAGAATGGATTGGCGTATATCAAATTATTGACAATATTTCTCGTGATGGTACACCTGTTGTATTAATCTATGATATGGCTTATGTAGATTATGATAAGCGCGGATTTGAAAAGAGTAGAAACAATATGCGTTTATTCTCTAAATTTAATGAGAATGTTTTAACTGCTATGTGTTTCTCAGGATCAAAAACTCTTGGTTTATATGGCCTTCGTGTTGGTGCAGTTATTGGTGTTACTAAAAATAAAGAGGCAGCAGATGAATTCCAAAACGCATGTGAATTTACAGGACGTGGTATTTGGTCTGGTGTTTCAACTTTAGGCCAAAGTGTTATTACTAAGGTATTAACTACTTATAAAGACGAATTTAATGATGAAATTGAAGTAGCCCGTAAACTTTTAATTGATAGAGCCGAAGCCTTTATTTCTGAAAGTAAAAAGGTAGGATTATATCATTTACCTTATGATTGTGGATTTTTTGTAACTATTCCTGTTAGTGATCCTCATAAAGCATATGATGATTTAAAGAAGAAAGGTTTATATATTTTACCTATTCAACATGCAATTAGACTTACATTATCTTCTATAACGCTAGAAGAAGTAATTTGTGCAGTACATATTATTAAAGAAACAATTTAAATTAGGCGAGCGAAAACTCGTCTTTTTTAAAGTCTAAAATGAATTTATTGTAAAAAACAATAAATTAAATCGAAAACATTTTCATAAAATTTTTAATTCTATTAAACATATAAATATGTTAGAATGAATATGTACAAAAAAACAAATGGAAGGAATTACAAAATGACAGATTTAGATATTGCGCAAAGCGTAAGCCCTCTAAAAATTACTGAGATTGCAAAAAGTCTTGGAATTGATGAGGATGATTTAGAATTATACGGAAAGTATAAGGCAAAGATTGATTTAAAACACTCAAAAAATCCTAAAGGTAAACTAGTATTAGTTACTGCAATTAATCCTACTAGTGCTGGAGAGGGAAAATCTACTACTACAATTGGCTTAGCTGATGCGTTTCATCTTTTAAATAAGAAAGTTTGTGTTGCCCTTAGAGAACCAAGTTTCGGACCTGTGCTTGGTGTTAAAGGCGGTGCTTGTGGTGGTGGATACGCTCAAGTTATACCGATGGAAGATATTAATTTACATTTTACTGGTGATTTTCATGCGATTACTACAGCTAACAACACAATAGCTGCATTTTTAGATAATTCTATTTATCAAGGAAACCCTTTAAGAATTGATCCTACTCGTATTATTTGGCATAGATGTTTAGATATGAATGATCGTGCGCTAAGAAACGTAGTAGTAGGATTAGGTGGTTCTACTAATGGTATTCCTCGCGAGGACCATTTCGATATTTCAGTTGCCTCAGAAATCATGGCAGCCCTATGTTTAGCACAAGACTTCGATGATTTAAGAGTTCGTGTAGGACGTATGATTGTAGCTTATGATTACGATAAAAATCCTGTAACTGTTGACATGTTAAAAGCTACAGGTTGTGTTCTTATGATTTTAAAAGACGCAATAAAGCCAAACCTAGTTCAAACATTAGCTCATACTCCGGCTATTATCCATGGTGGACCTTTTGCAAATATAGCACATGGATGTAATTCGGTGATTGCGACTAAAACTGCTTTAAGTTTAGCTGATATAGCAATTACAGAAGCAGGATTTGGTGCTGATTTAGGTGCTGAAAAGTTCTTTGACATTAAATGTAGACAAGCTAATTTAACACCTAATTGCGTAGTTGTAGTCGCAACTATAAGAGCACTTAAAATGCATGGTGGCGTGTTGAAAGAAGATTTAAACCAAGAAAACGTTGAAGCATTAAAAGAAGGAATTAAAAACCTAGAAAAACATATTGAAAATATTAAACAATTCAACGTTCCTTATGTTATTGCAATAAACAAATTTACAAGCGATACAGATAATGAAATCAACTGCTTGCTAGATTGGGCACATGAAAATAATCATGAAATTTCTTTATCAGAAGTTTGGGCTAAAGGCGGAGAAGGTGCGCTTGATTTAGCTGAAAAAGTATTACCTAAGCTAGAAGAAGAATCTAAGTTTGAATATCTATATAACCTAGATCAACCTATTAAGAAGAAAATTGAAACAATTTGTACTAAAATTTATGGTGCAAAAAATGTTATTTATACTGAAAAAGCACGTAATGAATTAGCCCGCATGAAGCGTTTAAATTTAACAAATGTTGCAATATGTATGGCAAAGACTCAATATTCTTTGTCAGATAATCCTAAATTGTTAGGACGTCCTAGTGATTTTGATATCACTATTAGAGAAATAAAACCAAGTGTAGGAGCTGGTTTTCTTGTAGTTTTGACAGGTGATGTTATGACTATGCCAGGATTGCCTAAAGAACCTGCCGGATCTAAGATGGATGTTATTGACAATAAGATTGTAGGATTATTTTAAGGAGAAACAAAATGAAAAAGAAGTATGAAATCACAAACAGAAGTATAATTTTTAATTTCAGTGCAGCTTATGCGAAAAACGAAGCTGAAGTATTATCAAGTGATGCATTTCGTGATGTATTAACTAATTATATTAAATACTTAGAAGATATTGAAAACTCTAATTTACTTAGAGTAATTCATTTAGTAAGTGATCCTGTTAAAACATTAACAAATGTATTTAAATTACTTTTAAGCTTCGAAATAGAAGATATCAAATCCGTAAATAAAGAATTTGACTTAATTCTTGAAAATAAAGATACATTATACGAACTTGTCGAGAATTTCTACGATTATTGGCGCCGTTTAGAGCGTTATGCCGTAGTAAAAAGCCCACAAGAACGTCATACTATTGAATCAGTTAATTTTATTCAAGAGACTGAATCTTTTAACCAATTGATTTTAAAAACATACAGAGCTATTGCTCAAAAACTTCAAGGTGTAGATTTCTACATTTATCGTCAACTTACAGCCGGTGTTAACGCAAGCCTTTCAATTTGCACTAATAGTTGGGCTACTAAAGGTTCTATTTATGAACCATTAAATAAATTATCATTTATTAATCACGTAGTTATTAGACCCCCATTTATTTATTATTCAGATAAAAATACAAGAAAGGGTATTTTCCCATTTGTTAAGGAAAACCCAATTTGCGAAATAGAATCATTAGATGAAAATGATTGGTTCTGCTATCCTACAATGGTAGGCGCATCTTTAACTTATGTATATTTCCATAAAGACTATATGGATCACGGTATTGCGTTATCAAACTTATTTGAATTTGTTCATATCGAAGATTGTATTAATAAAAAACCAGATTTAATCGTATTCTTTGGCGCTAAAACATGTGGCGAGCCTAGATATTCATACGATAGTGAAAATGATATCTATGTAGGTGTTTGTCCTCATGGTAAAGAAATCGATTATTTCGGTTATATGAAGAAGATGTTATTAACATGCCATAACACTCGTATGATTAAAGAAGGATATTTACCAATACACGGTGCTGGTGTCCTTGTTAAACTTAAATCTGGTGTCGAAAAGATGTTGGTATTAATGGGAGATAGTGGCGCAGGTAAGAGTGAAACTCTAGAGGCACTAAAAGCGCATGCCGGAAACGACATAGTATCTACAAAGACAGTATTTGATGATATGGGTACATTTAAAATTGTCGGTGACACTGTTTATGCATATGGTACAGAAACAGGTGCTTTTGTAAGACTTGATGACCTAGAAAACGGTTATGCATATAAAGAAATGGACAGATCTATCTTCATGAACCCAAATCAAACAAATGCACGTCTAGTTATGCCAGTTGCAACCTACGCAACTATCATGAAGGGATATCCTGTTGATATGTTCTTCTATGCAAATAACTATTCCGAAGACGAGAACATTCTTGTAAAATTTGCGTCTAAAGAAGAAGCTGTTAGTGTATTTAAAAAAGGTGCCCGTGTTGCAAAAGGTACAACAAGCGAAAAAGGCCTTGTCGAAAGCTACTTTGCAAATCCATTCGGACCTACTCAATGTCAAGATTTATGTAATCCATTACTAGATACATATTTTGATGCATTATTTAAAACAGGTGTTCCTGTAGGCGAAATTCATACCCGCCTAGCTATAAGTGGCATGGAACACAAAGGACCTCAAGAGGTCGCAAAATTCTTATTTGAACTTGTGAAAAAGGAGAATTAGGGCTTAGTTAGCTAAGCCCTCTATGTATTATGACTAAAATTATAAGTGGAAAAGACTTAGCTAAAGAAGTTAAACTTAAAATAAAAGAAGAAATAGATAATATTAAAAATGAAGGAAAAAGACTTCCTAAATTATCTGTTATTTTAGTCGGCGACGATGCCGGCAGCATAAGCTACGTTAAAGGTAAAGAAAAAGCTTGTGCAGAATGCGGTATTTTAAATGAAACAATTAAGTATGACTCTACAGTTACAGAAGAAGAATTACTTAATAAGATAGATGAACTTAATAAAGACAATACCGTAGATGGCATACTTGTTCAATTACCATTACCTAAACATATTAATGAATCACGCGTTATTGAAGCTGTTGATTATTCTAAAGATGTCGACGGATTTAGTTCTACTAATGTTGCAAATTTATATAAGGGGCATCGTTGTATTAAACCTTGTACACCAAGCGGAATTATAAAACTAATAAAAAAAGCTAATATTAATTTAGACGGCGCAAATGCAGTTGTAATAGGCAGATCTAATATTGTCGGTCAACCTGTAGCTAAATTATTAACTAGAGAAAATGCGACGGTAACAATATGCCATTCACATACTAAAAATATTAGAAGTATTACTAAGCGTGCTGATATTCTGATAGTCGCAATAGGCAAAGCAAAATACGTTGACGTATCATTTGTGAAGCATGATGCATGCGTAATTGACGTTGGTGTAAACCGCGATAAAGAGAATAATAAATTATGTGGTGACTGCGACTTTGATTCATTGAATGGCTATGTAAAAGTACTTACAAAGGTTCCTGGTGGTGTAGGACCTATGACTATTGCTTGTCTTATGGAAAATACTTTAATTTGTTATAGATATCACAATAACTAAAGGCTAATTTTAAAGTTAGTCTTTTTTATTTTCGTGAGTGCTTAAGATTTAGAAAAAGGGAGCATAACTCCCTAAAATACTAATTTTATTGTTCTATATTGTATAAAGAATTAATATCTATACATTCATATTCTGAATCTTCATAACCTGAAGTAGCTAGAAAAGCATAATCGATATTTTTCTCAGTTTTAATATTTTTTATTTGAATTATTTCTTTTTGCATTTCTTCTAATGTTAATTTATCTTTATAATATTTAACTTCGATAAACTTAATCTTATCTTTAAATTCTAGCGCCACATCAAATTCGCCATTCTTTTTATTTTTAGGATCGTCGTAATAATACGAGCCTATATTTCTTACGCCTTTAAGTTTTCTATTTTTGCATAAAAGTGAAAAATAAGTTGAAGCTATTTCTTCAAATCTTTGTGATATAAAAGTAATAAGAGAATTTTTTATATATTCTTCGTAAAATACATTCTCACCAAGTGTTAAAATTAAAGAATTTTTACCATAAATATATGAATAAAAG
>CAVGYR010000051.1:2680-11382 GCA_963633325.1 uncultured Treponema sp. | reverse complement strand
CAAATAAATTAGACGTGAAAGTTGTTCCTATTCATATTAACCATAATAAAGATGGATATTTAAAATCTAGAAATTTCTTATATAGATTATTTTTCTCAAAAATGGATGTTCAAAAACATTTTGATAACAAGATGAAATATAAGAGTGATCAAATTTCTAAATTTAATCAAGATATCAAACAAAACTTTAATAAATATGTCGAGAAATATAACGAAATTTATATAAAAGAGAGCACAAAAAATCCTAAATTTGAATCTAAATTACTTGATTCGCTTAAAGAAAAACAAATAGAAAATTACGTAGAAGATATTAATATTAAAAAAGAAGTAAAACAAGAAAAGAAGATGTAATTTATGGATCAACAAAAATTAGAACAATTACTTAATATTATAAAAAATTCAAAAAGTATTGTTACATTTACAGGTGCAGGTGTGTCTACAGGATCTGGCATTCCTGATTTTAGAGGTGCACACGGGCTTTATAAATATAGTCCTGAGGAAATAGTTAGTCATCACTTCTTCATGAATAATCCGAAAGAATTTTTTGAATTTTATTTTAATAAAATGGTTTTCCCTAATGCATTACCTAATGAAGCACATAAGGCTTTTGCCTATTTAGAAGAAATTGGTAAACAAAAAGGCTTAATTACACAAAATATTGATTCACTAGATTATTTAGCCGGAACTAAAAATGTTTGTGAACTACATGGTTCAATAAAACGTAATTATTGTATGGAATGTCATAAATTTTATTCACTAGGTGATTTAGATTTATTTGGAGTGCCTCACTGCACATGCGGTGGAATAATTAAACCTGATGTTGTATTATATGAAGAAGAACTAGATAATAAAGTCATAAATAAAGCTATAGACTTGATTTCAAATTGTGATACTTTGTTAATATGTGGTACTAGTTTATCTGTTTATCCTGCAGCTAGTTTTATTCGTTTCTTTAGAGGACAAAATTTAGTTGTTATAAATTTAGATAAAACAAATATAAAAACAAATGCAACACTTGAGATTAATGGGCGTGTTGAAGACTATTTAAATATTAAAAATTTAAAAGATGCAGGTATTTAAAATTTGAATTTTCTACGTATAAGCATTATAACAAAATAGAAAAATTGAAAATGGTCCAAAAATCTATTATAGAGGTGATCCTGGCGTGGAAATTAACCGTGATTTATATTTAAATAAACTTATTGAAAGAAAACATAATGGGCTTATAAAAGTTATAACTGGAATACATCGATGTGGTAAATCATATCTTTTAAATACACTTTTTTATGCGCACCTAAGAAACTTAGGCGTAGAAGAGGACTCAATCATTAAATTTGCATTTGATTCTAATGATGATTTAAATAAAATCGGAGAAGATATCATTACTTTAGGAAAAGAAAAACGCAAAGTTGATCCTAAAAAATTCAAGGAATATGTTAATGATAAAATGAAAGATAATACTAAAACATATTATTTACTTTTAGATGAAGTACAAATGCTAGGCTGTTTTGAGTTAGTTTTAAATAGTTATCTTTACAAGAATAATGTGGATGTTTATGTAACTGGTAGTAACGCAAAAATTTTATCTAAAGATGTTATAACCGAATTTGCAGGTAGAGGTGACGAAATTCATGTTAATCCGCTAAGCTTTAGCGAATTTATGTCAGTTTATAAAGGTGACAAATATCAAGGGCTAAATGAATATATGTTATATGGCGGAATACCTATGGTAGTCTTAAGAGAAGGGGAAGAAAATAAAGCTTTGATGCTTAAGCGTCTTTTCGATGAGATTTACATTAAAGATATAGAAATTCGTCATAAAGTAAGAAACAAAACTGATTTAGAAGATTTATTAAATATCTTATCATCTTCTATAGGTTCGCTTACTAATCCTGAAAAACTTAAAAATACTTTTCACACTATAAGAAAATCTAATATTACATCTGCTACAATTAAAAGATATTTAGATTATTTTGAGGACTGTTTCTTAGTAGAATCAGCCACAAGATATGATATAAAAGGTAAAGCATATATTGAAACGCCCTTGAAATATTATTTTTCAGACTTAGGTTTGCGAAATGCAAGAATAAACTTTAGACAGTTTGAACAAACTCATTCGATGGAAAATGTTATCTACAACGAATTAAGATTACGTGGTTTCTCTGCCGATGTTGGTATAATAAAAACAAAAGAAAATGGAATTAATAAACAACTTGAAGTTGATTTTGTATGTAACCTTGGCTTTAAACGTTATTATATTCAATCAGCTTATTCTCTTCCCGATGAAGAAAAACTAAATCAAGAAGTTAGACCATTTAATAAAATTGGTGATTCATTTAAAAAGATAGTTATTACAAAGGATATTACTCCTACATATTATAACGAAGATGGTATATTATTTATTAATATTTATGATTTCTTATTAAATCCAGAAAGTTTGAATATTTAATGGTGTTTTAATTTTGCAAAAATTAAACACCAAACGATACTGAAATTTTAATGGAAGTTTATCAAAATTTAGACAAATACTTATAAAATTGTACACGTAAAAAAAGGGAACCAGTGGTTCCCCTTTTTAGCGTACTATTACAATTGATAAAAGGTCTTCAATAATTAAATTAGCTTCATTGATAAGTTTTTCGAAGTTAGAATTATCTTCAGTTATATAGTGAACAAGAAGATTTGAAAAACCTCCAGTCAAGAAAGACGCAATTGTTACAGGTGAATATTTTAATTCTTCATCTTTATATCTATAAGATATCAATTTAACCACATTTTCGTTAGCTTTCTTTTGCAAAATATATACAACTAAACTATTTTGATCATGTTCTATAGTTTGAAGAATCCCTTTATATTTAAAACATAAATCCGCAATATTGAAGAAGAGTGTTTTAAAGAAATTTTTAGGGTCATCTTTAATATCAAATTTCTTATTAGAGTCATCAAATATTTTTTTAATTGTATCATCTAAATAATCAACAAACAAATCATATTTGTCTTCATAGTGATTATAAAAAGTAACACGGTTGATATTTGCGTCTTGACAAATCTTTTGAACAGTAATTTTATCAAAAGTAGTTTCTTGTAATAGTTCGAAAAATGCTTTATTTATTGCACTTCTTGTTTTAACAGTTCTAGCATCCATTTTTTTACAAATCCTTTCGTTTGTAGTTTATTTTACATAAAATTAAAATTGTCTATGGAATTAAATTCTATATTATTATATTATATTAAAGGTTTAAAAAAAACAAGCAAATAGGAGGTAAAAAGGTGAAAAATATATGTAAATTTATAGTTAATCACTCAAAATTAATATTAATTGTATTTATACCAATTTTTATATTATGTGCTTACTCAAGAAATCTTGTAAATATTGAATATTCAATTACATCTTATCTTCCTGAGACAACCGATACAAAAAAAGGTTTAGATATTATGGATAATGAATTTGTAACATATGGTACAAGTACATTTTTAATTAGAAATATTACTTATTCTGATGCTAAAGCACTTAGTGAAGAAATTGAGGAGATTGAAGGAGTAAAAAGTCTTCCTTTTGAAAACACTAGTGATTATTATGCACAAAGTAGTGCTTTATTTACGATCACTTATGATGGTACTGAAGATGACCAAATTTGTGTAGATGCTTATAATACAGTTTTAAAAATGATTGAACCATATGATGCACTTGTTAAATCTAGTTTAGTAGATACGTATGCGGATGACTTGGCTCGCGATATTAATAGAATTTTAATCATGGTTATTGCGGTTATCGTTGTAGTTTTAGCATTTACATCGAAATCGTTTGCGGAAGTATTAGTATTCTTGATAGTATTCGGTTCGGCAGCTCTACTTAACTTAGGTACTAATTTCTTCTTTGGTACAATTTCATTTATATCAAACTCAGTATGTGTAATCTTACAATTAGCATTAGCTATTGACTACGCGATTATTCTTTCACATAGATTTGCTGAAGAAAAAGCTAAAGGGCTTCAACCTAAAGAAGCACTTACAGAGGCTTTAAGTAAAGCAATCCCTGAAATTGCTGGTTCAAGTTTAACAACAATATCTGGTTTATTAGCTCTATGTTGTATGACACTAAAACTAGGTGCAGATATGGGGCTTGTACTTGCGAAAAGTATTGTATGTTCAATGATAGTTGTATTCTTATTTATGCCATCAGTAATTTTATTATTTACTAAAGCTATTGATAAGACAAGTCATAAAGATTTTGTTCCTAAGATTACATTCTTTTCAAAGTTTATCTTAATGTTCAAACATGTTATCCCTGTTATATTTATCGCATTAGTATCTGTATGTGCAGTTTATTCACAAAAATTAAGTTATTCTTATGCACAAAGTGCTATTGATACAACAAAACCTACTGATAGTATGGTCGCAAGCGAACAAATCAAAGCGATTTTCGGTTCTAAAAACCAATTTGTTATCTTAGTTCCTAAGGATGACTATAAAGAAGAAAAAGAGATAGTTACATATCTTAAAGGAAAAGAATTAGTAAGCGATATTACATGTATATCAAATGTTGAATTAACTTATAACGGAATTACTCATACTTTAGTTGATCAAATGAATTATAAAGATTTCGCACTTTTTGCCGGAATCGACCAAGATACAGCTAAACAAATTTATTTAGCTTATGCATATTTATCAAATACTGATCATCCTGAAGAAGAAGTATTAACATTTGAAGTTAATCCTGATATATATACAACTAGTATTTTAGATATTGCGGATACTGCCTTCTCACATGATGACTTCATTAAAGCCTTCTTAGATAATAACGAGGACTTACTTGATACATATACAGATGCTAAAGAACAAATTGAAGATGCGGAAGACCAATTAATTGGTACAAATTATACTCGTATTGTATTTAATATTAATGCGGAAATCGAGGACAAAGAAGCCTTCAGTTTAATTGACGAATTTAATTCAGAATTAAAGCCATATCATACAGGTATTATTTTTGCCGGAGATTCAATGAACTCATATGACTTAAACTCAAGTTTCTCAACTGATAACTTGTTAATTTCTATTCTAACTATTGTATTCGTTTATTTAGTATTAATGTTTACATCAAATTCATGGGGTTTACCTCTATTACAGGTTGCTACTATTCAAGGTGCAGTATTTATCAATTTCGCAATTCCTGCTATGCAAAATACAAACATTTACTTCTTCGTATATCTAATTGTATCTTCAATACAAATGGGTGCTACAATCGACTACGCAATCGTTATTACAAATAGATACACCGAACTTGTTAGTGAAGTACATGAAGGTATGGACAAAAAAGAAATTAAGAAGAATGCAATTATTGATACATTAAATCAATCATTCCCTACTATTGTTACAAGTGGTACGATTATGATTGCTGCCGGATATTTAATTTATAATTTCGTAAGTGATCCACTAATTTCTACATTAGGAAAGGCTCTTGGAAGAGGTACAATCATTTCAATTTTATCTGTAATGTGTGTACTACCATTATTCTTATACTTCTTTGCGGATAAATTATTAAAATTAAAATTACCAAAAATTGATAAAACTAAATATAAAAATGCAATTAAGAAAATAAAGAAGGAGGAAACAAAAAATGAAGATTAAAAAGTTATTATTAATTTTATCATCACTACTTGTTTTGTTTACAATTACTCTTGCGAGCTTAAAAGTAAGTGCAGATGAGACAGAATATTATGTTACTTATTCAACAGATAACTATTCTCGTAAACAAAAAAATATAATGACTCATATTGAAAATAAAGATGATAATGAAACTGTTACAGATTCATATTATATTTTAGAAAATGTTGAATTAGATTCTACAATTCGTTTTAGAGTTGAATCAAAGAATGGTGCTGTTTATTATGCAAAAAATGGACAAGCAATGAGCGTTAGTGCATCAACAACAAGTAAATACAATATCTATTTCTCACTAGATTATGTTTATGATGAAGCTCATACAACTGATACTGATCCAAAAATTACTACAAGTGATGCACATATTTCGTATTCAGCTTATTTAAAGCCAAGCTTTAATTTAACTGTTACATCAAAAACAACTGATAGTACAACTGAAGGAACAACTGAAACTGGAACTACATCTAGTACTCAAGCAGAATATGAATTAAAGTTCAACCAATATAACAGTTCATATGATGAATATTATTTAGATGAAGTAACACTTAAGAAAGGTGACGTACTTATATTTACAAATAATTCAAGCGAAAAAGTAAGTTATTCTACTGAAAGTGAATCATATACTGTTGCTAAAGACGGTTTATATAAAGTTTTATATACTCCTGGCAAGACTGAAGATGACAAAAACTATCGTTTTAACGAAGACGGAAGTTACGGTGAAGGCGAAGATTATAAGTACTTTGCTTATATTAGCGAAGCTAGTGAATATTTCATTGAATTTAAAGATACATATACTACAAAATACACTGATGAAAATAAAGTAGAATTTACATATAACGATCAAAGTGTTAATGCATATAAATTATCTTATAACAGAGATTCAAATGCTGGTGGCTATATTTCTAAAGAATTCTTCATTAAAACTCGTGATTATAACTTCAACTATAACATTTATAAGTTAGAAGATTCTGTTTACACTTTACTTGATGACGATAATGATGAAGATACTATTGTTTCAAAGATTGATGTAGATGATGTTGATTGGTATAAAGTTTCATTCTTTATTTTAGGAAATGAAAAATATAAGACTACATTAACTAAACAAGATAGAGCAATCAATGATTATTATGTAGCTTCAAATACAAATAATTATTTATTTGATGAATATGGTAATAGAGATTTAGAAGACACTTATAAATTTACTAAGATTGAAGAAAATGATGATACTGATTTATACACATCAGATTATGAACAATATATTTTATATCTAACAGTTGATGCTTATACAGCTCGTAAGAATCTAGAATTCTACATTACTAATGGTGTTGATGACTATAAGGATTCAAGTGATTATATTAGCCTAAATACTGCAGGAAATTACGAAATCATTTTCTCACCTGATCATATTTATTCTCGTACTAGACATTATAAATATTCATTATTAAAGGACGAAGTAGTTAGTGAAGAAATAAACATTAACAATTTAGCAGATTTCATCAATTTTGTTAGTACAACTAATAACGATACTAATTACACTGAGAACAAGGTATTTAATCTAACTTGTGATCTTGATTTTGAAGGATACAACATTGATTCAATTAAAGAATTCCGTGGAACATTTAATGGTCATTTCCATAGAATTAAGAATTACAAAGTAGATACTGATGAAACTAAAACAAATGTTTCTTTATTCAATTTAGTCACAAAGTCAGCTGTTATTAAAGATGTATATTTTGATTCAGTTGATATTAACGCAAAAAATAGTTCATATGTAGGTTTAATTTCTCGCCTATATGGTACAATTGAACAAGTTTATGTTAACGGTAAGATTACAGGACAAAGTTATGTCGGACTTGTTTCTTACATGGGTAACTATGTATTAGATAGCAATGATACAACTAGTGATTCAACTAAGAAATATGGCTATAGCTATGCGACTAAAGTTGAAAATAATGCAGAAATCTTTGGTAAAGTATACGTTGGTGGTATTTGCGGATATAATGGTGGAAGAATCGTTGAGTCTGTTAATAACGGAGACATTAATGTTAAATCATACCCTTCAAATGATAACGTACGTTGTATCGGTGGATTAGCAGGTTATTCTGTAGGTGAAATTATTTCTTCAGATAATAACGGTCTAGTAGGATACAAAACAATTGGTTCGTTTGTTGGTGGTTTAGCTGGTTTATCTAACGGCGCATTCTATTTCTCAAACAACTACGGTAATGTATTTGGAAGAAATAACGTCGGTGGTATTGTAGGTTACTATACTACTGTTACAAAAGATTCTGACTATACTTCATATTTTGGTGATACAGATTATCAAGAAATCTTAAATTCGTTCTTAACAAGTGATTCAACTGATGTTGAAGAAAGCCAAGATTTAAAGAAGAATGTTATATATTATGTATATAATGCTGGTAGTATTAAAGCTTCAAGCGGTAATGTTGGTGGTATTGCTGGATTAGTTGATATTAGTTCAACAATAAAAGGAGTTATCAGCAAAGGTAATGTAACACTTGATACAGGAGATTATGCTGGTGGCTTAGTTGGTCAAATGTCTAATGGTGTATTAAGTGAGTCTATCGCATATGGCAACATTTATTCTGAAGGATCATCTGCTAAATATACAGGTGGTGTTGTAGGTTACTTAAATGGTACAATTTCTTATGTATCAAGTTATACTGTATTAAGTGGCTCAGACTATATCGGTGGTATTGCAGGTGGAATTAGTGCAACTTCAAAAGTAATTTCTACAACAAGCGATTGTTATATTGTTAGTAAAGAAAATAGTAACTATGTTGGTAACGTAATTGGATATGCGGCTTGCTTAAGCGAATCTGATTCTACATTCAATGATCAAGTTAAATATAATTATTATGTAACTAATAAATTTAATGGTATTGATTCTAAAGACTACAACGATAACGATGCGGCTAGAGGCTTAACACGTGAAGAATTTATAAGCTTAAATAATTTATCAAATAAATTTGATAATAGATTTAGTGCAGATAAATTTGTTGGTGGAACAGAAGATAATAC
>CAVGYR010000051.1:0-2670 GCA_963633325.1 uncultured Treponema sp. | reverse complement strand
CATATCTAATTTGTTTTGAAGAATTATTTGATATCGATAATTTTGATGTAACTCTTGATGTTGATTCATTAGGTAAAGCACAAATAGATAAATTATTTGAAGTAGAAAAGAAGATTGCCCGTACATCTCAAATCTATGTATATATGGAATGGAACGAAGATGACGGTGATTTATACAATGACGATGGTACTTTAAAAACTGATTCATTTGAAATCAATACAATCGTTCGTGTATATACAGGCGAATCTTATACAATTCCTCCATTTATGTATGCATATACAAACAATAATATTAATTATTTCGATGGTAAAACAAACAAGTATGTTGTAGCTTGGGGTAAAAATAATGAAAATATTATTTATGCAACATATGAGATTATAACTACTTCATTACAAAGCGAAGACGGATTTATCATTGTTGAAGGCGAGTTCTTACCAAATACAACTTTATCAGTTGTTCAAAATGGTGATAATTATACATTAAAGTTCTTTAATGGTACAACTGAAGTATTCTATGATAATATTGTTGTTAAGGTAAAAAATCTTGATAAGCACATTTATATTTGTAACGGTTCAGAAAAAGAAGCTGTTGAACATACGACATATGGTGAATATCAAAGATTTGAATTAGCAAATTCAAGTACACAATTCTTATTAGTATCTAGCGAATCAGGTTTACCTAACTATGCTTATGTATTAATCGGAGTTTGTTCAACTTTAGTTTTAACTTTAGTTGTTACAGGCGTAGTAATTATTGTTAGAAAAAAGAAAAATAAAAAAAATAATTAAAATTTGAGGATAATTAGATTTTTCTAATTATCCTTTTAAAATAATTATGGAAATCATCATAGAAGTCATTTTATTTGATTTTTGACTTGAAGGACTTTATATGATAAAATAATTATTATGGAGGAATTATTTATGAAAAAAATATTATTAGGTTTACCTATAATTTTAAGTGCTATTTATTTAAATAACGCATTAGTTGTAGATGCTAAAAGCGCTACTAATGATGTGAGTGAAATTTTTGATTATAAAAAATACTTAAGCTATGATTATAGTAAGTTAAGTAAAAAACCTTATACAGGAAAAACTTTTAAAGTTGGCACAATAGGTCATAGACAAGTTGTTAAATTTGGTAAAACAACATTAAAATGTTTTGAAGTTGAGAAAATAACTGATACTTATGCAGTTGGTACTATTAACAGTTTGGCTTTTAACCAAGACTACACATATCAAGTTACAAACGAATATATTCTATCTGCTAATACAAGTGTTGGCGTTAAAGAAATTATATCAGCAGCTGCCGAATTTAAGGATGTTGCAAACATAGGCACATCTAGAGAATTAACAACAGCTTACACTATTGGTGGAGAGGTTAAATATGCAACAAATTTAACTAAAAACTATACACTTTCTGGTTCATACGATTTATCTACTATTCCTAATGATAAGAAAACTTTTTCAGTAAGTAAAGTGTCTGCTTGTCTAGAAGTAAACGTAGTGGAATCTTATGAAGAAAAAGAATGGTGGTGGAATTGGTGGAAAGTTGATGGCACATATCATACCGATTATGTTGTTTATTTCTTTATTGCTGATTTAATCACTTTTGTTTATAACGATAGTACTTTTGGAAATACTCAAATTGGAACATATGATTTAAAAGTATTAAAGGTATACTAAATATGAAAAATCATTTGAATTTTAAAACAATTTATAGCACTTTTGTTTTCATAATTTTTTTAATTCTTTCTTATACAATTTCTTTTTTATTTGTTCAATTAACTCCCTTTATGAATTTGCAAAACATGTATGATTCTAATATGGTATATGTATTAAATTATTCTAGACAAAAATTTGACTTATCTAGTCTTGAAAATATTAAGTTATATAAATTTGATTATGTTGAATATAATAATGAATATTATCTCAAAATAGTAATGAATGAAAATGCATCTAAATATGGTATCGCTTTTGATGATTCTGACACATTATACATTGAAAAAGGGAATTTAAATTTAGAAACTTCAAAATTATATTCAAATAACAAATATTTACCTTCAGATTATTACATAGATTATTCAAATATTGTAATTGATAATGCCATTATTAAAGTTAATATTAGTATTGATTATTTAGAGGTTGATGAAAATTTAACGCTTGAGGAATCGTCTTTAGCAATAATTCCAAAAGATTCAATCGTTCACCAAGGATTTATTTCAAATTCACGATACACAGAAACATATGTTTTTGATGGCGATGGTTTTAAAAATATTATACAATCTAAATATATGTTCAAGACTACATTAATTTTTGCATTCTCAATTCTAACAATGTTAACTTTGTTTTTTTCTTTATCGAATTTATACAATAGTTATATAAAGACACACGAAAGAGAATTGATTATTAAAAACATTTATTATAAAAATAAGCGTAATCTAATAAATGAATATGTTAATAAAAATTTTGTGATTTCGGTACCAATTATATTTGTATCTATGATTTTAGGCTTTTTAATAAATAAATATTATAATGCAATATATTTTATGATAGCTTTTTTAATTTATGTTTTATTATATTATCTAATTCTAAGAATTGTTATTTCTAAGAAGATTAAAAAAATAAATATTGTTAAGGATGTGAGGGCTTTATAATGATTAATATTGAACAT
>CAVGYR010000050.1:0-11616 GCA_963633325.1 uncultured Treponema sp. | reverse complement strand
TAAAGTAGCGCAGGGCCTTAAAAATGCCAAAAATTAAAAAATGGGGAAACTCAAATTTTCTTTTTTGCTTGATTGAAATGCTTATTTAATTTATAATATATGTAGCGAGGTATATATTATGAGTTTGAAAACAACTGATATAATTTTCTTTGTAGTACTTTTAGTTATAGTATTATTATGCATAGGTTTCTATTTTTTAATTCCAGTATTAAACAAAAAGAATTATGAACAATCTCGTAAGGATCTTGAAACTCGAAGAATAGCTTATTACAAAGCTAAAGGTATCGATATCACAGAAGTTGACGAGAACGAATAAATATTTACAATTTAACTAGCCTGCTTTTTGCAGGTTTTTTTATTAAAAAAACTTACCAAAAAGGTAAGCGTTAAATATTTTTGTTTAGTTGGTTCACTCTTAGAAAGTTTAAGAACCTTGATATAAATTCTCCGTTTGTAGGCTTTTTGTTAAAAGTAATAACAGGGCCTAAATAGTATTCAATGTTTTTAGCATTAGATTCATTTGCCCATGTCAAATCGATTGCATTTCTCATAGCTCTTTCGACGCTTGATGAAGTTGCATTGTAGTAGGAAGCAACCGCAGGATATAAACATTTAGTTATCGACTCTAAAAGAGATAAATCGTTATAAGAAAGATAAATAGCCATCGATAAAAAGTTAAACCCTTTTAAATGGGAAGGAATACCTAATGTAGATAAATTATTCTTAATTGTAGACATCAAAGTATCTTCTTCTTTAATATTATCTTTTTTAGTATTAAGGGATTTGATGGCACTTAACAAATTACTTAATTCAATAGGTTTAATGATGAAATAATCTACGCCAAGAACTGACGTTCTTTTGATTAAAGCTTCATTGTTAAAAGCAGTCATAACAATAATACTTTTAGGCCTCTTATAAATTTCTAAAGAACTCATTTTCTCTAAAACATTAATGCCATCACATTTAGGCATGAAGATATCTAGTAATAAAATATCAACAGTATTATTTTTTAAATAATTTAATAGCTCTGTACCACTTGAAAAAGTACTAGCAATTTCATAACCATTTAATTCTAGGTATTTAGAAATCATTAAAACTAATTCTTTATTGTCATCAGCTATAACAACAGTTTTATGTTCCATAAAAGCCTCCTAGTCGAATTTTGTCGAAATTATATTAATATATTAACAAAAAAAATAAAAATCTTCAATTAAAATGTTAACGTTATAAATTGAATTTGTTCTTTATAAAAGAAATATATTCTTTTATCTCTATTTTCTCGCTTTTGTTTAATTCGTGAGCAAAATCGACCATATTAGAAGTGTCACAAGTAGAAGATATCATCATCCTACAAGTATCAGCTTTGTTCCATGAGTCAAAAAGAAGCGGGTTGATGTGTTCTCCTTCAACAATACAATTTAAAAACAAAGAAGAGCCATATGCTCGCCAAGGACGTGCAAGTATTACAGATTGTTTAGGCGCATCTCTATTTATTAGTTTGCAATTGTTGAATATAAAACCATATTTAGATTCTATATCTGTGCTTGGTGCACTAATATAGCCACGTCCTGTAGAACAAATTATTGTATTATCGAATATTGCAGTGGCGGAACCGAATATAAAATCAACATTACCTTCAATATAACATTTATTGTAATATTGTAATGACTCTTTATAAACCAATTCATCTTTAGGAAGTAAATCTTTATATCTTATGATTAGATCCTTAGGTATAGGGCCGGTGAATAAGGTGTCTTGCCCCCCTATAAGTTTAACGTTTTCTGCGTAAAACATATTTCCTAAGACTTCGAGCGCAACACATTGTCCGTATACTACGTTGTTAATGCATTCGTTTTTAATAGTAATATTTTTGATTTTAACATTATCGCCTAGAACAAGCATTGTATAAGTTCTAACAGTTAAATATTCTTTATTATCATTATGTATTTTATTGTAATAATCATTATTAGAAATAATTACATCCCCAAGACCGATAATTGTGATATTAGATTTAGTGATTTTTATTTTTTCTTTATATACGCCTTCATTTATATATAAAATATCATTATCATTCATTTTAGATATTTTTTTAGAAATCGACTCACCACTATTGACAAAATGCTCCATATAAGCCTCCATTTATTAAAAATTATAGCATGATTTGTCGAAAAAAATATATTTATGAAAAGGTTTTCAAAAATATGAAAAAGTTTTCATAAAGGTCTTGAATATTGTCTGTTCAAGTGTTAAAATGTTAATGAATAAGAGATGGGCTTTTAAATTGCCTTCATTGTGGAAAGGATAAATTATAATGAGTTTTAAAAAATATAGATTCATTGATTTAACTTCTATAATCATAATTGGCATTTTAACAGAAGCGTTAGGAGTTTATTTCTCTATACGCGCTATACCATGGTATAATCCATACTCTATCGTGAGCCTAGCTCTAATAAGCCTTGCGTTAACTAGACACAATACTTATGGAGCAATTACAATACCATTCTTTGCGGCTACAAATATCATAACTTATATATTAACTTACAAATTTGGTTTACCAAATACAAATGTTAACTATGAAACAAGTTATTATATATTAAGAAGCATAGCATGCTTGTTAACATTAACAAGTCCGCTTGTATTGTTGCCTTTTTATAAGAAAAATGGAACAAATTTTTATCTTGATAGTGTTGGCAAGGTGTTTAATTTGGCAGCTATTGTAAGTTTAATTAGTGTGGTGATAGTTATCATCTTCACCCTAATTTCATCTTTCATAGGTGCTTCGGGTTCTAAAATTAGTGGATCAGTTATATTGTATTCGCTAATTTATGCCGTTGAATATTGCGGCGTCGGAATAATATTTATGTTCTTATTAAGTTCTATTCTTTATAAGATGAATGTTTTTAAAAACTGCTATGAAACATTTGTTGAATTAGAATATGAAAAGAAAAATGAATTTGAATATTATAACGTTACAAGCAAAGAAACAAAAGAAGAAGAGAACAACGATTCTCAAAAGAAAGGAATGTGATCATCATGGCTATGATAAACGGACAACAAGTCAGCGAAGAAGTCTTAGATGAAATGGAAAGAACCAAGTGGGTTAGAACTTGGAAAACTCTAGTTAAAGATTGGCGCCTTTATGCATTACTAGTTCCATTATTAGTATTCATGTGGCTATTCAAATACCTTCCTATGAAAGGTATCCTAATGGCATTTAAATACTATCAAGCAGGTACATCTGTATTTGAAATGGACTGGCAAGGTTATATTTATGCTAAAGCAATCTTTAATGATTCTCAATTCTGGATTGCATTTAGAAATACCTTCGTTAACTCAATGTATGGTCTTGTATTTGGATTCCCTATTCCAATTTTCCTTGCATTATTATTCAGTGAAATTAATTCGCAAGGCTATAGATCAGTACTTCAAGTTTGTTCATATTTGCCAAAATTCATGTCAACAGTTGTAATCACAACTGTAATTACAATTTGGTGCCGTAACTATGCATCAGGTGGTAGACAATTAACAGGTATCTTATCTAAACTATATATCAATATGGGTTGGATGGGTGCTAATGATGAAATTCTAAGTATGCCTAAGTTCTTTAGACCTTTATACCAAGTATCCGGTGTTTGGGAAGGTGCTGGTTATGGTTCTATTGTATACTTTGCGGCTGTATTAGCAATTTCTCCAACAAGTTATGAAGCAGCAAGAATTGACGGAGCTAATAAAATTCAACAAATTAGATTCGTAACTTTACCTGGTATGGCTCCTACATTATCAATTATGTTAATTACGCGTGTAGGACAAGCATTAAATATCGGTTATGAAAAGGTTATGTTACTTTATACAAAAGCTACATACGAAACAGCCGATGTTGTTTCAACATATGTAACACGTATGAGAGCAGATACTACTTCTGCTACAGCATCTTATCCTAAAGGTATTGCGGCTGACTTAATGAATGCTATTATATCTATGGCATTAGTATTAGGTGCAAATACAATTTCTCGTAAAGTATCTGATACATCATTATTCTAGGAGGTATTTTAAATGAAACGTCTTGATAAAACAGAATTAATATTTAGAATATTCTCTTATTTATTCTTAACAATTTTTGCAGTTATTTGTATTTATCCATTGTTATACGTATTAGCAGTAGCTTTATCAGATATGGAAGGATATTATTCAAACAAAATATTCTTATTACCTTTAATTCAAAATGCTGACGGTAATATCGTTGTTGGCGTTCCTGCTTGGAATTCTACAGACAACGCATTCATGTTAGCTTTAGGGTCAAAAGGTTTCTGGTTTGCTTATTGTAATACTATATTCTATGCATTTTATGGTACTATCGTATCAATGGCTATCGGTATTACAGGTGGTTATGCTTTATCTAAATCACGTTTAATGTTTGGCAGAGGATTTAACTTCTTACTATCATTCACAATGTGGTTCTCAGCAGGTATCATTGCAACTTACCAAAACTTCATTGATTTAGGTATCAAGAATAAATATGGATTTATTATTGGTTTAGGATTTAATGCATTCAATATAATTCTTTTAAGAAATGGATTTAAGGGAGTTCCTTCAGAGATTGAAGAAGCTGCTACTATCGACGGTGCAAGCGAATTCCAATTATTAACAAAGATTTATATTCCAATGTCTAAATCAACAATTGCGACTGTGACTATGTTCTATGCGTTATCACGTTGGAATGGTTACTACTGGGCATCTATCTTATTAGGTACAGAAGATCAACCATTACAAGTTTATATGCGTCGTCTTATGGATGAATTCAATAATGGTGATACAGATTGGAACAACTCTCATAACTATTCACAAGATAGTGCGACATTCGCAATGGTAATTTGTTCTATAATTCCTATCATTATCGTTTACCCATTAATGCAAAAGTATTTTGCGGCTGGTGTAAATGTCGGTGGTGTAAAGGAATAATAGATATATAAAAAACAAGGAGAAAAAGAAAATGAAAAAACAATTAAAAGTAGGTTTGCTTTCTGCTTTAGCTGTACTAGGCGTAGCAAGTGCAGCTTCATGTGGTGGTAACCAAGAGAGCTCTAGTAGCTCTTCAAACAGTGGTGGTAGCCAAGAGAGTTCTAGTAGCTCTTCAAACACAGGTTCTAACTATGATGGTAAAGGTAGAACAATCAATATTGCTATTAACTATAGCAAAAAGAATGGTGTATCTTACCAAGGTAATGATGCAACTACATTAGCATATGGCGAAAATATTACATTAGCTTCAGGTCAAGTTTTACCTACATGGAAATGTATCGGACAAAAATTAAATTTAAATGTAACAGATGGTGCGGATTACTCTAAAGCTCAAAAAGATAACTGGACAAGTTATTTATCTGAAGGTTTTAAGGATGCTAAGGGAAAAGCTATCAGCTTAGTAATGGGTACTCAAACATTATACGAAACTGCTATTGCTAAAGACGGTCTAGTTGCAATTTCTGACCATATAGATGAAATGCCTAACTTTAAAGCATGGACTGAAAAGAATGCATCTACATACAAATCAATGATATCTAACGATGGTAAGGTTTACTACACTCCATATTTTGATGGCCAAGATGATATCGAAAAGATGAATCTAATGAACGTTGAATGGATTGAAAAATTATTAGATACAACATTTACGGCTGACACTTCAAGAACTATTACAAAGAATTATGAACCAACTGTAGCAAGTGATGCAGAAGCTAAGGTTATTGTTTGGAATGGTTCTGCTAGAAAGACTATTAATGTAAATTATAGTGCTGAAAACAATGCTATCAATAAGCAAAATGATCTAGCAACATTAAATGGTCAAACATTATTACAAGCTTTAAAAGAAGCATTAATTGCTGAATATGGTGATTACATTTCAACTGATGCAGGTGGAAGAGCTACAGGTTCTAATGTGATTTACACTAAGTTATCTGAAATCTTCACTGGTGAAAAAGCATGTTATAATGTAGATGATTTAGTAGCATTAATCCGTTGTGTAAAAACTAACCCAACAGAATTAACAGGTGATGCAAGCACTACTATTTGGCCAATTGTTCCACGTGGATCAAAAACAAGCCGTCAATACCAAATGGGCGAATTAGCTTCATGGTGGGGCGTTCGTGGTATGAGTGGTGAAAACGGAAACTTATATTTCGATTTAGATGGTAATATTAAAGATGCTCGTACACAAGAGTCTACTTACACTGCATTAAACAATATCCATAAGATTTATGAAGAAGGCCTAATTTATCAAGGTTTTGCATCTCAAAGTGATAATGATACTGATGATAAATACCGTAAGGATGGTATGACAAAAGGAACTGTATTCATGGTTTATGATTACAACTCTAGTACTTGCCAATATAACAAGGATTGCTACAATAGTAAAACTAATTTACAAGCCGTATTACCACCTGTAGCTAAATGGGCTGGAAATAATAAAGTTAAATTAAGTGGTACTTCATATAGCGGATATTTCCATTTCTCAGAAGATAACCGTGCTCTTAAGACTGGTGGTTGGGCTATTCCTTCATCTGTAACTGGTGAAAACTTAAGCGATGCTTTAGCTGTTATGGACTATATGTTCTCAACTGAAGGATCATTAATTCAAGACTTTGGACCAGACACTAAGTATACAACAACAACTAGCGATCATAAAGCTGGAGATTATGTATTCTGGACTCCATATGCTGAATCAGAAGAAAAATTAAAATTAGCTGGTGTTGAACAACCTCAAATTACTCAAGGTATTAAAAATGCTATTCAGTTATCAGGCAAAGGTTGGAATGATTATTACAGAACTTATATTGGTTCTACTCAAGGTATCGGTCATGTCCGTCATGGTGGTCTTGATTATGAATGTTTATGGTCTGAAAAAGGTAAAGCAGGATTAAATATGCTTGAAAAAGCTATGGAACACAAAGTATTTGCTCTTGTAAAGACTTCATTTGATGATGAAACAAGTTTATTCTGCAATTCTATGGTAACTGGTATTCCAGTAAATGATAACATAGTGCGAACATACGAAAGCGATTCTGCTTATAAAACAATGACTGAGTTCTGGAACAATTCAAAATCTCAAGAAGTTTGGACAGGCGCATATGTCATTATGTATGGATGGCAACATTCTAATGTTGTAGGTGTTGTATCTAGTGAAGCTACTTTAAAAAGCTTATTTGCTAAATATGATACTGTTTATACTTCAAAAATCCAAGAAGCATTTAATAATATGGGTATTATTGAAAAATAAAATTTAAAATTTAAAAGTTATGGGGAGAGAATTCTCTCCTCATAACACTATTTATTATATAATTGGAGGCAATTATGATAAAAAATAAAAGCAAACAAAAGGTGGTTTTGACATTAGTCTTAATTGCTACCGTTGTATTGTTTATTTCAAGTTTATGTTATATTCATGAGTATTGGACACAACTTTCATACTCAGGAACTATGTCTAAAGATACGTTGAATACAAATTTCTTTAATGAAGTATCTTATTTAAACTGGTCAAGCACAGTATTTAGCAATGCTTATGATGCAAAATACTTTTATTTCTTATTATGGGATTTAATTAATTCAACTAACCAATCATTCTTTTTATTAGCAACAATTAGTTTAATCATTATTGTTGTTAACTATATTGCTGGTAATCAATCTAGAAGAAAATATTATATCTCTAATCTAGTTTGTGGTTTATTATTACCTGTTGTTGCTATTATCTTAGCAATACCAGCTATTATAAACGGTTTTGATACAATAAATATTTTGAATTATGTTCAAAATGATCTTACTTATTTTGATAATATTCAACACATGGGATACATCTCATCTGCATCTGGTGTTTATATTATTGTTGCAACATTCATTTATATTGCAATTACTATTGCATACGGTGCATATGTTGTTGTTAGATTCTTAAGAACATATCCAAAATTTAACAAAAATGAATTAGAAAATTCGAGTGCTGATGAAGCATCAGCAAGTTTACATAAATAGGAGGGGTTCTTATGAGTAATAAAATTCAGTATTCAGCTGAAGAAATCGAACAACAAAAACAAGAAATTGCAAGATTAGAAGCTGAAAAGAAGGAAGCCCTTCAACAAAAGAAACGCGAAGAGAAAGGCCCTTTACGTTCTGAAATAAAGAGAATAAATGCAGAACAAAGAGCACAAATTATTTCATCTATGTCTGAAGCTGAATATGAAGATTTCCAACTTCAAAAAATGAGATATATGAATAACAAAATAAGCTATAAGTTAGGTTATTTAGGTATTGCATGTTCTTTAGCAGCAGGATTTATTGCACTTAATTCTATGTCACCAATTTATTTCCTAAATGGATTTGGTGGAATTATAGCTATTCTAATGAACATTGTAATTTTATTAGCTGGATTCTTATCAGCAGAAAAAGTAAAGACATATTCTGAAGGTTATTCTAAATTTATGGTTTGCCTTGGTGGCGTATGTATTTTACGTATGTTCTGGTACCCACTTTCTCTAATTACTTTATATAGTCAAGTATTAAAGAGAGCAAGTGAAGGTGTTGCTTATGATGAAATTCAAAAAGAATTTACCAATAAGTTAGGAAATTCAATGCTAGGATTAGTTAAAAATGATGCTGGAGAATATGTTGGTTTTAAAACTACTAGTTATTTAACAGCAAATGGGTATGTTCGTGGCATCATCCTTATTGTATTACTTGGTATTGCAGCCGCATCATTCATCACTTCTGGTGTAATCGGTCTTCAAAAATCAAGAAAATTACATGCATATTTAGAAACAATTAAAGAAGACTAGGAGGTAAATTATGGCTACAATTGTAAGTTTAAGAAATGTTAACAAAATTTACCCTAGTGGTGTTCATGCTGTTCACGATTTCAATATTGAAATTGAACAAGGTGAATTTATAGTAATGTGTGGTCCATCTGGATGTGGTAAATCTACTACACTTAGAATGATTGCAGGACTTGAAGAAATTTCAAGTGGTGATTTAATTATCAATGGCAAGAGATGTAATGACTTATCTCCTAAAGATAGAGATATTGCCATGGTATTCCAAAACTATGCGTTATATGCTCATATGACAGTTTACCATAACCTAGCATTCTCATTAACTATTCGTAAAATGGATAGTGATGAGATTCATAAACGTGTTATGGATGCTGCTAACAAATTAGGACTAGTTCCATATTTAAATAGAAAACCTAAACAATTATCAGGTGGTCAAAGACAAAGAGTTGCTGTAGGACGTGCAATCGTTCGTAATCCTATTGTATACTTACTAGATGAACCTCTTTCAAACCTAGATGCTAAATTACGTGCATCAATGCGTAAAGATTTAGCTCAATTACACCATAGTTTAAATAAAACATTTATCTACGTTACACACGATCAAATCGAAGCTTTAACTTTGGCTGATAGAATCGTCGTAATGTCTATGGGTCATGTACAACAAATTGCTACACCAAAGGAAATGTTTGATAATCCTGAAAATGTATTCGTTGCAGGATTTATCGGAACTCCTCCAATGAACTTCTATCATGGTTACATTAATGATGAATGCAAGTTCGTTCAATTTGATGGTAATGTTTATCAAAAATTAAGTGATGAAGATTTAGATAAAGTTAAAGACATTATTGGTAAAGAACTTCCTGCTGTTGTTCAAAACGATGTATTATCATTTGAAAATGTAAATATTACTATTCCTGGTTTATCTGAAAAGTTAAATGGTGTAAATAACTTTAAAGTGTTAGTTACAAAAAACGGTTATGTTGGTAAAGTAACTAATACAGTTGTTGCACCTTGGGAAAAGTATGTAGATGAAGTTAAGCCTTATGTAGGTAAATCTATAATTATGGCGAGCCGTCCTGACTATGTTCATATGGATGAAGCTGCATTAGTTGAATTCAAGGATGCTGTTCTTGATTTGACTGTTGATTATGAAGAACACTTAGGTGCTTATAACCTAATCTACGGATTTATTAACAACGAAAGATGCACTGCTAAAGTTTCAGGCCGTGATGTTGCAAAAGATCCTGTAATTAAGATTTGTTTCGACGTAAAGAAAGTTCATTTCTTTGATGCAGATACAGAAGCTAGAATAACAGGAAGAAAGTAAGGAGTGATATTATGGAAAATAATGAATTAAATATTAACTCCAATGTTGATTTAAATGAACTTAAAGCACAACATAAAGCAGTTTTAAAAGAACTTGCTGCTAAGCATGATGCCGAACTTGCTGAAGTTAAAGCACAACAAGCTAAAGACTTAGAAGTTTTTAAGGCTAATCAAGTAGAACAAAAAGAATTAGCTAAAAAAGTTAAAGAAGATGTTAAAGCTGAATATGAAGAGTATAAGCAAAAACAAGCTCAAGATTTAACTGAATTTGCTAATAAGATTCAAGCTGAAATTGATAATTTCAAAGCTCAAAATGCTAACTTAGTTGATTGCTATCATTATGAAAATCAAAAGAAGTCAGAATTAGAAGAATTCAAAAAATCTCAAAGAGAAGCATTTATGTTCTTTGATTCTAAAGAAAAGAACAAAGTTAATAAAGTTAATTTAAACTGGAAGAATGAAGTTATTAAATTTAGAATCGATCAATTTGAAGCTTATCACAATGTTGAAGAAAGACTTCGTTATGAAGAATATTTACTTGAACAACAACAAAAACAAGAGATCGCTTCTTTAACTAATGTAACTGCTAAGGGTGATAGTGCTACAGCATTAGTTGATGCTGATAAAGAACAAGGAAATCCTGTTGCATTATTCTTCAAACATTTATGGAGAGATGCAAAAGTAACTATTGCTGAAAAACCAAGTATCATTTTTGGTCTATTATTAATGGTTACTGGTATTGTATTCGGTTTCACAATTGGTAAATATACTACTATTGCTAATAATTTCGAATCTAAGTATGCTGTTGTAGGTGTATTCATCTTCATATTCGAGATGGCAGGTATGCTTAATCTTGTAAATGGATTTGGTTTATGTTCAAGTAGAACGCTTAAGAATTGTATTTTAGCTACTATTACTACGGTTCTTATTTGTGTATCTGGTATTTTATGGATTTATTTCGTACATAATAAGTTATTAGTAGCTGCAGATCCAGCACTTGTTACTGAAACTGATATTATTATCATTATTTGTATAGTTACTTCAGTAGTTGGTTCTATTGGTGGTTATTTCACATACGATAAGGAAAATCTACAAGCTAAGAGATAATATGAAAAATAAGAATAATGAATTTAATCCTTACGCATCTGATAAATTATCGAAAATTCCATTAGGGATTAAAATCATATTCCTAAAATATTGGGTGGCGGCAGCTGCCCTTTTCTTTTTTGGAATAGGAAACCCGATAATTATTGTTGAAGGACAAGAATATACAATTGCAACTTACTTGCCTCTTTATTTGTGTTTAAGTTTAGGCTTAGGTATCTTCATGGATTTTATTTATAAACCATTATGTAATTTAATGGATTCACCACAACAAACAACAAAGATTTACAATTTAGTAAATCGTAAAGGCATGGGTGGTCTTTTATTAAATTTCCTTTATAGTTTTTTAATTATGATTCCTATGGTTACAGTATTAGTG
>CAVGYR010000049.1:3742-12253 GCA_963633325.1 uncultured Treponema sp. | reverse complement strand
CTTTAAAACCATTATCTATAATAATTATATCATCAAGTTTAAAACTTGTTCGAGCTTTTATTTTAATCTCTCTTTTATCTTTTGATTCAATCTTTAAATATGTTACTATACAATTATTAAAGTTAAACGATATAACTACATTATGTTTAAGTCTAGCACCACTTATTTTCCCATATTCTAATATGTTTATTGGTAACAATTCAATATATTCATCAGTTTCATTAATAAGGGCTTCAAATATAGCACTTGAAACCCCAAAATTTCCATCTATTTGAAAAGGTGGGTGAAGGTCTAAAAGTGTTCTTGATAAAGATTTAGTTTTAAATTTATCAAATATTTCTAAGAATAAATCTTTATCTTTTAATCTTGAAGCCATACACATAAGCCAAGCTGCAGACCATCCCGTATGCCCGGAACCATTTTCAAGACGTCTTTCAATTGTCTTTTTAGCTGCTAAATATAGATCTTTGTTATTCTCATTTATAATTCGTGAAGGATATAAGGCATAAAGTTGTGATATATGTCTATGTCCTGGCTCATTTTCTATGTAATCTTTGTCCCATTCAACAATTTGACCATACTTACCAATTTCTATTTTAGGAAGATGCTTTAAAATATCTTTAATATTATATTTATCTTTTTTATTAAGTAGATCTAAACTTTTTAAGTATGCATTAAATAAATCAGTTAAAATCATTGTGTCTAAGGTAGCGCCTCGACACAAATGATATACTTCGCCATTTAGTTGATAACTATTTTCAGGAGATAAGGATGGAATCATTCTATATGTATTGTCTATAAAAGTTAAATTTTCTTTAAAAAATATAACTGCATCTTCTAAAATATAGAAATTTTCTTTCAAAAAATCTAAATCAAGGGTATATTCGTAATACTCAAATATCTTTATAGATAACCATGCGCCACCAAAAGGCCACAAAGAAGCCGGTAAATATTTATCTTGAATTGCACAATCTCCGTAAATATCACTATTGTGGAATGCGACAAAACCTTTGGTATGATACATGTTTTTTGCAAGTCTTTTACCAACTTTGTGTATTCTTTTTAAGAGATTAAAGTATGGTTTAACACATTCAACTAGGTTTGAATTAAAGACATTAAAATAATTCATTTCTAAATTTATGTTAATTGTATATTTAGAATCCCAGGAAGGAAAAATATCTTGGTTCCAAATACCTTGTAAATTTAATGGCTCACTATTTTCTCTAGATCCTGAAATCATTAAATAACGCGAAAAATTGTATAATGAATCAATTGTTTTATCGTTAGTCTCTAATTCTTGTCTATTGTATAATGTTGAAAAATCTTGTTTATGTTCTTCTAAAATATCTTTATAATTTAAATTTGTAAATAAATTATTTATATAATCTAATGGGTTAGACTCATAATAAGATGTAGAAAGCGCAATATATATTTTAGTATCAGTTGCCTTATCAATTATTAAATTATCTGAAATATGAGATAAAAAGCCATTCGTATCTACTAACAACTTAATATATAAGTACATATTATGTGAATACTCATATTTTAGTGTAATCGTGTTTTCACATGCTTTAATAGAATCTACTAGTTTTTCCCTATCTAAGTTTAGTGAAAAATCTAATTCTTTTTCACTTTTTAAATTTAGTACTATTAAGTCTCTTTTGTAACTTACAAAATAAGTAGCAGAAAATTTATTATCATCATTGATTAGATAACTAGACTCTAAAATACCATTTTCTAAATCTAATTCACGTTTATAATTAGTTATATTGTTTATATTTTTATATTTAATGAGTAATGTTCCACTAGTAGAATAAATACATTCTCCTTTAGGGGATGAATACAAATATTCTGATAATTCTTCAGCTTCTTTTACTTTACCTTCAATTAACAAATGTTTTACCTTTTGATTAATTTCATAAAAGTTATCAGCTTCTCTTTTTCTATTCCTTTTTCCTAAATAAACTGAATCATTGTTAAGGATTAATTTATCGACAAAAGGATTAGAATAAACCATAGCACCATTTTTGCCATTTCCTATAGGTAAGGCATCATTAAAAGCTTCTTTATTCTTTTTATTTGAATCGGCATAAAAATCATATGTAAGTTTCATATTTTTCCTCTTTTTTGTAATTATATTACAAAATGATTAACTAAAAGGAAAAAATCACTCAAATATTGAGTGATTGTTTTTCTTATTTATTGCTAGCTAATGTAAGAGCTATTTTCATCATGTTTGTGAATGTATTTTGTCTTTGTTCAGCAGTTGTATTACTTGCAGGATTAATGAATGAATCACTTATTGTAAGTAAACAAGTAGCTTTTTTGTTTAAATGTTTTGCAGTCGCAAATAATGCAAAACTTTCCATTTCTACTGCTTTACAACCTTCTTCATCACGAACACGTTCCCAGCTAAACTTAGGATTATCATGATAGAATACATCAGATGAATGAACTCTAATGTCAGTTAGAGGAATTCCTAACTTTTCAGCTGCCTTATGCATCTTATTGTTTAAAGTCTTATTAGACTTCATAACGTGTCCACGCATATCGAATGCAACACGGGCAAATGTAGATTCCGAATAAGCTTCAGTTACAAGAACTGTATCAAATACATTTAAATCAGCTGAGTAAGCACCTGCAGAACCGATACGAACGATATTTTCAACACCATAGAATTGATATAATTCATAAGTATAAATTCCAAGAGATGGTTGACCCATACCAGAACCCATAACTGAAATTAACTTTCCTTCGTATTTTCCTGTATAACCATGCATACCACGAGTTGTATTAAATTCAACAACATCAGTTAAGAAAGTATCAGCTATAAATTTAGCTCTTAAAGGATCTCCTGGTAATAAAACAGTTTTAGCTACTAAACTAGCATCAGCACACGAAATGTGGGGTGTAGGTATATTTGCCATATTATTTGTCTTCCTCCATACATTGAACAGATGCAGAACATCCAATACGTGTAGCACCTGCTTTTACAAGGGCGTCAACTTCATCTTTGTGATGAACTCCTCCGCTTGCCTTTACACCCATCTTGTCTCCGACAGTATGTCTCATAAGTGCAATATCACTTACTGTTGCGCCACCTGTACCAAATCCTGTTGATGTCTTAACAAAGTCAGCACCGGCACGCTTAGCACATAGACAAGCTTCAGCCTTTTCTTCATCAGTTAAATAACAAGTTTCGATGATTACTTTTGTTAAAGTATTCTTGCCAGCAGCTTCTACAAAAGCTTTTAGTTCATTTTCAACATAAGCCCAATCATGTTCTTTAGCACGTGAAATGTTGATAACAATATCACATTCATCTGCACCTTTACTAACTGCATCTTTAGTTTCGAAAACCTTAGTTTCTGTTGTATTAGCACCTAGAGGGAAACCAATAACTGTACAAACAAGCACATCAGAACCTTCTAATGTCTTCTTAGCTAGAGGAATATAACAAGGGTTAACACAAACTGACTTAAAGTTATATTTCTTAGCCTCTTCACAAAGCTTAATTACGTCTTTATCACTCGCAAAAGCTTTTAATAATGTGTGGTCGAATAATTTTGAATCGATCATAATAAATCCTTCTTTCTATTTTAAAAATCTAGTATTGACTCAAACGGAACTTCCTCAAGTTCTGCATCAGGTCTGTCAAATACTGTCTTTGTTAAAATCTTATTAACTTTTTTAATATTTCTATCGGAAATATATAAAATATTGTATTCTATTGAAGTATACAATGTCTCGCAATACTTAGATATCTTCTTATATACATCGTCAAATTTTGCATAATAATCTCCGTCTTTAGTATGCAATTTCACAAGTAAGGCCCCAGGCGGTATAATAGTTCCTTCTACAAGAGAAAAATCCACAGTTAAATAAACTAGTCTCGCCGAAGTTTCTTTAACAAAAAGATAATTCATACTTTTAGCTTTTTTAGATTCTTCTACATTATCTTTAACTTCTAAAAATGAATATACTTTTTTAAAAGTCTCAGTACTCATCTTAGGTTTGTTTACAAAGTCATCTTCGTATTGTTTTTGATATATAGTTTTTGCATATTTAAGTGCATTCAAGCAAATTGCTTTATCAAATTGAATAACATCCTCAAATAATTCGTTATATATTGCGAATTCGAACTTTGTACATATTTGTTTTACAATATCAAGTAGTCGGCTAACTTTATATTCATTACTTAAAAGATTAAATTCAACATACACATTTGTATCTAAAAATTTTGGATTTAGTCGTTGTATATTTTCAATATTTCCACGATTTGACAAAACGAAACAAGCGTCAAAACCTAAAAAGTTATTTTTATAATAAGCTTTTTTTATAGTTCCTTCGTCGCTTATAGTTACAAATTGTTGTGCACTTAAGAAAGTAATCAATTCAACTCTATCAAAAACACGAGTACCTTCTTTTAAAAAATAGAATTTAAATTGCAAGACAAACCACCCTTTCGTATATAAATATTAACATTAAACGCTTTCTTTGTCAAAAAAATCAGATAATTTTTCAAGTTCACTAAAACATGTTCTATCAACTAAAACCGGAGTTAATGTAACAAAACCATTATATAAATAAAATAAATCACTATATATATTATCTTTTGTATAAAGAGCTTCACAATTTAAATAATTAGTTCTCTTTGTATCAAATTTATTATAATTTACAAGTTCATTTTTACTATTTAATGCGCATATTTTCTTTAACTCTAGCTGGTATGTTAAAAGAATATATAAATTTAGTTGAATACATTTTTTTGTTAAAAACATAATCAAAAATTAAATCTAGTGCTTTATCTAATTCTTTTGTATCATAAAATCTATCACTTGAGATAGCAATCGCATTTATATCATGGATACATGCCTCACTAGCGGCACCTATAGTACCGCTATATAAGACATCAATTCCAGCATTTAAGCCGTAATTTATACCTGAAACTACTAAATCAGGACTAGTTTTAAATGTTCTTAAATAATAATTTATCCCATCAGCTGGAGTTCCTTCATGTGTATAAAAGTTCTCCTCAACCTTAGTGATAGTTTTATCTTTGTATTCCCAAAACTTTAGCGCATTTGATATACAAGAATTATTTTTATCAGGAACACAAACAACAACTTCATGTCCTAAAGAAATTAATTTATCTCTAAGTATTCTTACTAATTCGGTTATACCGTCATCATTAGTCACAAGTATTTTCATTTTTTAAATCAACAATTCTTTGGCAACGAGCACATAATTTATTTAATGTTAAGAATTTAACTGTTGCACGACATCTTTCACATACTTCGCCTTCAGCTTCACTAACTACAACGCCAAATTCGTCACCTTTTTTGAATTCAATTTCAGAAACAATTAAGATTTGAGCCAAATTAGATTCAAGTGAATCAAATAAATTCTTAGCTTGAGGATCTAGAGTGATTGTAAGTTTAGCTGAGAATGATTTTCCGATAATCTTATTAGCACGAGCTTCTTCAAGAGCTTTTAAAATTTGAGGACGATAAACATTCATAAATTTATCAAAGTTATTTTCTAATTCTTGATAAGTTAAATAAGTTTCATGTTCAGGGAAGTTAGTTAAATATACATCTTCACATGTTCTATAAGGTAAATAACTATAAGCTTCACTAGCTGTATGAGGGATTAATGGAGTAATAACTGTAATTAATGTAGATACAATCTTATAGAATACTGTTTGAACAGAGCGACGTGAATGTGAATCTTCTTCTTCGATATATAAAATATCTTTTGTAAAGTCTAGATAGAAACTTGATAATTCATTAACTACAAATGAATTAATTGTCTTACATACATCATTGAATAAGAAATTATCGTAAGCTTCTTTAACTTCATCTACAAACTTGTTAAGTTTAATTAACATATATTTATCAACATTAGCTAAATCTTCAAAAGGAACACTATCCTTATTAGGATCGAAATTATCAATATTAGCTAACATAAACTTAATTGTATTTCTAATTTTACGATAAGAGTCACTTACTTGTTTTAATAAATCATCACTCATAACCATATCGCTTCTAAAGTCAACATTTGCGACCCAAAGACGAAGGATATCAGCTCCGTATGTATTAGAAACTTTAATAGGATCAACTGTATTTCCTAAAGATTTAGACATTTTTTGACCTTTTCCGTCTAATGTAAAGCCGTGTGATAATACCTTTTTGTAAGGTGCAATACCAAAATTAGCGACTGAAGTGATGATAGACGAATTAAACCAACCTCTATATTGGTCACTACCTTCAAGGTATAAATCTGCAGGGAACTTTAAGCCTCTACGAGATAATTCCATATAAGAAGATCCTGAATCAAACCAAACATCCATGATATCTGTTTCTTTTCTAAATTTACCATTAGGTGAGTGAACATTAGTGTAACCTTCAGGTAATAGATCTTTAGTATCTCTCTTATACCATTCTGTTGAACCATATTCTTCAAAAATCTTAGCTACATGGCGAATGATTTCAGGGTCTAGAATAGCTTCTCCGTCTTCACAATAGAATACAGGAAGAGGTACACCCCAAGCTCTTTGACGGCTAATACACCAGTCGTGTCTATCACGAATCATATTACCAAGTCTAGTTTTACCCCAAGAAGGATCCCAAGAAACTTCGTTTTCAATTGCATTTAAAATTTCATCTTTGATAGGATCAATAGATGCAAACCATTGTGCAGTAGCACGGAAAATTACTGGCTTTTTAGTTCTCCAGTCATGAGGATATGAGTGTGTAATAGGATCTAATAAAAGTAAAGAGCCATTTTCTTTTAAATCGTTGATAATAGGATCTTCACTCTTTTCATAGAATAATCCTGCATATTGAAGTGCATCTTTGCCTTGAATACCGTGGTCATCAACATAAACTAATACTGGTAAATTATATTTTTTAGCAGCTACATAGTCGTCCTCACCATATCCAGGCGCAATATGAACGAAACCTGTACCATCAGTATCGGTTACATAATCTGCATTTATAACAAGAGATTCTCTGTCATATAATGGGTGCTTTACATGTAAGTTTTCAAGTGCATCGCCATTAAATGTCTTTAAAACTGTTACGTCTTCTAGGCCTAATTTAGAAGTTAATTTTTCAAGTAAACTTGAAGCACAAACCATTTTACCTTTATTAGAATTAAATAAAGTATATTCAATATCCTTGTTAGCTGCAACTGCAACATTACAAGGTAATGTCCATGGAGTAGTTGTCCAAACCATAAGTTTAGCATTTTCAAGTTCGTCTTTTGCGTCTACTAAATTGAAAGTGAAATAAATTGCCTTACTAGTAATATCTTTGTATTCGATTTCAGCTTCAGCTAAAGCTGATTCACTTGATGGTGACCAATATACTGGTTTTAATCCTTTATAGATTAAACCTTTTTCAACCATTTTCGCAAATACTAATAATTGATCACGTTCAAAATCGTGATTTAGTGTAATATAAGGTTTATCCCAAGTAGCTAAAACACCAAGACGTTTAAATCCTTCTTTTTGTTTTTCAACTTGTTCATGTGCATACTTATCACACATATCTCTAAATTCAGAGATTTCTACTTCTTTACGGTTTACACCTTTTTTTTGAATTGCATTTTCAATAGGTAAACCATGAGTATCCCAACCAGGAATATATAATGAATAGAAGCCATTCATATTTTTATATCTTACAATAAAATCTTTTAAAATTTTATTTAATGCATGTCCTAAATGGATAGGTCCATTTGCATAAGGAGGACCATCATGAATTGTATATTCTTTTGATCCTTTGTTTTGATTTAAACGTTTTTGATAAACGTCTATTTTAGCCCATTCTTCTTGAATTTTTGGCTCTTTGTTAGCTAAATTAGCACGCATTTCAAAATCAGTGTGTCCTAAATTAACTGTATCTTTAAATTCTGACATAAATATCTCCTTTTTAATAAAAAAAACGTCCTAAAAATAAAGGACGCTTTAAAACGTGGTACCACCTTTGTTCGAGAATAATCCCGCACTCAAAAAGTTAACGCCTCCAACGGATTATGCTTATCACATAATCATCTCCACAGTGATCTAAATATACATATTATCTAGCCTTTCACCAACGCTAGTCGCTTTTTAATAATATTTGTATATTCCGTCTGTTTCTTAGATTTTATCTAAATAAATTATAATTCAAATTAAATTAATAAACAATATTATTTTGCATGTTCTTGAACGAAATCGTTTAGAGAACCGTCTTCGTATTCTTCACGGCGGGCAAATAAATAACAAGTTTTATTAATTTTTTTAAAATTGCCATCAAGTGCTACTGTAGCACCTACAAAAAATCCTAATAATTTGTTAGCTGCAGTTAAATCTAAATTTTCAAAATTAAGAACTAATGGATTCCCATTTTTCATCTTTAAAACTAAATTTTTAGCAGCTGTATCGTTATCTTCTAACATTTCAAATATAATACGATCTTTGCTTAATGTAACAGTTTGTTCTTCACTTTTATCTTTATGAAATAGTCC
>CAVGYR010000049.1:0-3732 GCA_963633325.1 uncultured Treponema sp. | reverse complement strand
GTCCCATTATCTTCCTCTACTAAATTTTCTTTGATAGCTTCAAGTTCTTCCTTAGTTGTTATAGGCATAACTTGAGTTTTATATTCTTTTCTAAATACAATAATAGTTGTATCTACATAATTTGCAATAATATTCATTCTTTGAGGTGGACAAGCTAAAATGAATTGTAATGGCATACTAGACATGAAGTTCATCATGGCTTGCATACGAGTTGAGTCCATCTTATCGAAAACTTCGTCGAACATTACAAGTCCAATTGTAGACTTGTTCGAATATTGAGAATAAATACGAACGAATGAAGCTATGATAGCTACATAGAAAGGAACCTGTGTTTCACCACCGGATTTATCCTTAAATACTTTTGAATATAACATAGAATCCCCATGCATGTTAGAAATTCTAATATCATAATCCATATAAGTACGATAATCAGTGAATTTATTAAATGCTTTATTGTCGTCTAATGAATCTGATGCAATTGCAGTAAATAATTCATCTAATTGTTGGTTGTATGTACGTTCGAAATCAGTTGTAAACATTGATTTACCATCAGTTACATCTTCACTCTTAACCATATCATAGAATCCACCAAATTCTTGTGATTTAGGGAATATGAATTCATATTTATCATTACCAAATGGAATGTTGCTTAAAGTCTCATTAATCTTAGAAATTTCATTTTCAGCTGTTGAAATGTAATCTCTTAATTTAGAAATAAATTCTTCCTTGAAGATAATTTCTGCAGATTCTCTTGCTTGACGAACTTTAGCTTCATATTTAACAAGTTCTGTCTTCTCTAATTTATTAAGTTCAGCCATAAAGACATCACATTCTGAGATACCTACAGATAAATTAGAATTAAATTCTGTAATGTAGTCTTTTTGTTTATTCAAAATACCATTTGTCATATTTTGATAACTATTAACTACAGTATCTAATCTTCTTTGACAGTTTGTATAAGCTACATCAATAGACATATGACTAGTTAATTCATCATATTCTTTTCTACAATCGCTGTCTAATGCAACATTATCACTTGCAATACTGCTTAAAGCTTTATTAAGTTCTAATAAACGATTGTTAGTTTCAACTAATCTATCTTCATAGTTAGAAATAACTGCTTTTTGTTTACCAATTGCTTGGTTAATCGCATTCTTTCTAGCTTCAGCTTCGTTAATTTCTTCACGAACCTTGTCATATTCATCTTGAGTTTCAGTTGTAGACAACTTCTTAGCTTTATTTTGTTCAATATTAAGTTTAGTTATCTTATCTTTAATATTATAATAATCAATTAAATCGTCAATATTATCGATGAATGAATCAAGTTTAAGACCGCTAATCTTTTCATTAGCCTCACGTAAAGCCGCAATCTTAGCAGAAGTTTCTTGATATCCTGTAGCTGCCTCAATTGATTCTTCTTCAAGACGACTCTTTTGATCATCTAAAGCTTGTGAACCAATGTATTTTGTAACTTTAAGATTCATACTTCTTACAACATAACCACGATATAATAAACCATCGTTAGTTACGGCAACAGAATAATCTTTAAGTTCAGATTCATTATCACACATGATAACATTACCACATGTATAATTGATATAATTTTGCGCATCCTTGTTTTCGCTCTTCATAATAGTAGCTAAGCTATTAGGCGCATACTTATTATGTTGTTGAAGTTGATCAGTATTTACAATACCAAAACCAAAACTATATTTATTTTTAATACGAGCGAATATTTGAAGAGCACTATCATAATATTTAGGTTCAACAATTAAAACAAAACGTTGATTTCCTAAGAATGATTCAATAACAGTTGACCATCTCTTATCAGTTATATCTACTAACTCACAGAAAATGTGAACTGATACATCTTTATTATAAAGACGCTTTAAATTTTCAGCTATTTCAGCTCTTAACTGAGTTAATCCTTGAGGATAAGATAAGCGATTAGAATTTAAAGTTTGTTGTTCACTCTTAATTTGTTTAATTTTTTCAACATAAGTATTCTTTTCATAAGTTAGTGAACCAATATTTTCACTATTTGCAATACTTATACGATCAAATACATTTTGATAATTTACAACCTTAAATTTAATATCTTCTAACATTCTTAAATCTGTATTCTTTAGTTGTAAATTATAAAATTCATTAAATTCTTTTTCATCAAATTCTTCTTTTAAATTCTTAAGGATACCTTTAATGTTATCTGCTTGATTTAAATAACTATTTAAAGGGTCCCCTAATTGTTCAAGGTCTTGATTTAATTTATTAATTTGACGAGTAATATATTCGTTATTTTTAAATCCTTCATCGTTAGATAAAGCGTCATATAAATCGCGGCTCTTCTCCTGAAGTTCATAAACATGTTTTACTTGTTCATTTAAATCATCTTCGATTGACTCTAATCTAGTTTTTTCGATTTCAATTTGGTTACTAATGTTAATCTTACTATTTTCAATTTTCTTAACATCAAACAACTTCATCAAATAATCTAGATATTTTTGTTTATCGATAATATTTTTACTTTCATCAATTAATTGTCTTAATTCTTGTAATCTATTGATTTTAGCTTGAACAACTTTAAGTGTAGCTTCTAAATCTTTAAAAGAACGAATTGCATCTTTAATGTTATCAATCTTAATTTCTTTCTTTTCAAGAATATTTTGATAAATAAATTCCTTAACGTTAGAAATTGGTTTGAAAGCTACTGATTTAGCTAACATATTAAAGAAATCACTATTAATTGAGCCATAAAGATTTCTAAATGCACTAGCAGCTTCTTTATTTGAAGAATAGAATTTTAAATTTTTATGTAATTTTTTAAATTCAGTAATTGTAAAAACAGCGCCTTTAGGATCATAGAATGTTACATCATCGATTTTTGTATTCTCACCTGAATAGAAAACATTTCTTGCATTAATTTCATTAGCTTCAATGATCGCACCAATTACGAAATATTCTTTTGTTTGATCATCATAAAATTCAGCACAAATATCGCCTGTAACATCTCCGTCACGTAAATATTCTTTGTTTTCTTGACCTAATTTACATTTTACATAACCTTTTAAATCACGGCTACTTTTTTCATTAGCTGCTTGGTTGAATGTTTTGTTACCAGCTGTTAATAAGAAAGTTAGGGCGTCTAAAATTGTAGATTTACCACTTGCATTAGCACCTGTAAGTAGAACATTATTTTTAAATTCAATAGTTTCATTTGAAATGAAATGCCAATTTACAAGACGCAATTTATTAAGCTTCTTCATGTTCTACCTCCCCAATAATATTTGAAATTTGATCATTAACCGCACTAATATTACTAACTTCTACCGCAAGTAATAATGTTGGTAATAAAATAACTTTAGTATTAGCTACTAATTGATCTTTTAAACCAATAACTTCAATTAGATTATATTTTCTAAAAAGTCTTAACGCTTTAACTAAGTCTGTTTTATTTAATCTTTGCTTAATCTCTAAATAATTATATTTATTTTGAATGTCTTCTACATTAACAATAATATTATTATTTAATGATGTTTCTTTCATTGATTCGCTATATAAAAGTCTTAAGATTAATAATAAGACTGTATTATCACGTGATAAACGTAAAATATTAGAATTGTTTTCATTAGTAATTTTTAAAACTCCTAAATCTTGTTTAATTGTTAATTCATAACCAATTATAGAAAAGAAATTAGCAAATAAACTTTGATGTCCTAAAACAAAATAATAATC
>CAVGYR010000048.1:9929-12632 GCA_963633325.1 uncultured Treponema sp. | reverse complement strand
ATAGTTACATATCATATTTTGCAAGTATTTCTGCTGGTTTCTTTTTAACAATTAACATAACAGGAATAAGTCCTACTACGATTGTTAATATTAACATAATAAAGAATACATAATAAGTTGAGCCTTGTGTAAACAAATTAAATGATGACTCCGTGTAACTTGCAATTTTTAAATTAACTACTCCAAATAAAACCGTAAATATTAAGAAAGCCGTAAATACAGTTTCAAATACGGTAATGATTATTTGTAATGTATAATTTAAATAAATTCTTATCTTTGATAAACCTAATGCACGAAGTACACCAAGCTCATATACATCTTTAATAATTTGTGTACGCATGATAAAGAATATATAAACAACTAAAATTACAGTACATATTGCAATAAAAGGAATATATGAATTTGCATTCGATTTATTTCCTTCTTTAGCTACTTTATATAAATAATTATAATATGTATAAGACTTATAGCCATCTTTTTTAAGACTATCTAATTTATTAGTATTATCTAATAAATAAAAACCATAACTATAATCTTTTGTAAATTTAGACTCATATAAAGATAAATTTTTATCGACTAATATATATCGATAATCATTATTAGTTGTGTAAATGATAGGATCTTCTTCATTTGTAACACCAACAATTGTACAATTAAGTTCTTCGTCAATATATAAAGTGCAATCTTTATATGATGAACTAATATCTAAATTAAAGGCCTCAAAAAAACCTTTAGATATAACTACTTCTTTATTGTTAAGTTCCTTTTTACCATATAATAAATTAGACTCATTTAAATGATTTATAGAATCTACTTCATAAGTGTTACGTGCAGTATAATTTTGATCATTATATTTGACACCTAAAGTAGAAAAACTTGTATAAAATTCATTTCTAGATCTTGTTGGTACATCTTCATAAATCAAATCATTGTCTTCGTCTACAATACCACTAAATTTATGATTATTGCTAGAAAATTTTCCAGCATAATAAGTTGTATTTAACTTTTTAATTAAAGTCTCATAATCGCTTAAACCACTTTTTTTGATTAATTCATCCGCAATCTTTTTTGACATAACAAGGTCGTCAGTGTCCCCGTATATAATCTCGCCTTTCATTAGGTCGTGTCCTTCAGTATATAATGCATTTACATTATATGAGTCAAATGTATAAGAACCTTTGTAAAGTTTAAGTGTCAAATCAGATTCTGCTAGAGGCATAAATGTTTCTGATAAACCATTTTTATAACTATCTTTAACGAGACTTGATGAATAATAACCAGATTTATCAGTTAATAACACTTTATCTCCGGCATCGCACATATCACTTGTTTCGATAAAATTAGCTCTAGCTAAATTCAAATTTAAAATAGCTAAAATAAAGCCTAATGTAAAGAATAATAATTTAAATATTTTCTTTCTCTTTACACCTTGTCTCTTGCCGAAAGATTCTTTAAATGCCGTTTTAAATCTTTCAAAGAAATTGATATGAATAGAATCTTTAAAGTCTTCATCAGAATAATTTATATCTTCTTCCTCATATTTGTTTTCTTCTTCTAATTCTTTAGTTTCCTCAATTTGGATTTGATTACTAAAAGGTACAATTTTAACATTACTCTTTAAGTAATAAGTATTATTTACGCAAATTAATTCTAATTCAACTTTTTCCTTTTGAGGTTGATAAATAGTTACATCAACATCTTCATTATTTAATTCTGTCTTCTCAAGTTCATAAAGACGAACTTTATTTTCTTTAGCTTTAAGGGCATTTGAATCTTTAACACTATCTCTAATTTCTAAAATCTTACCATCTTTAATGTCTATAATCTTATCAGAATAATAATTAGCTAATTCTTTTGAATGTGTTACAAGTAACACAAGTTTAGTCTTAGATAAAGCTTTTAAAATCTTCATTATTTGGATTGAATTAGCTGAATCAAGGTTACCTGTAGGTTCATCCGCAATAATTACCTTAGTTTTTTTAACTAAAGCACGAGCTATTGAAACACGTTGTTGTTGCCCACCAGATAGTTCTGATGTTAATTTCTTACGATATTTAAACATACCGACAGCTTTAAGTGCACTTTCAATTCTTTTATCTACTTCATTTTTATCTTCAATATTATTAATGGAAAGAGCTATTGCTAAATTATCGTAAACAGTGAAATCATTTAACAAATTATATGATTGAAATATATAACCAATGTTTTCTCTGCGGTATTTTTCGACATCTTTTTCATTATCATACAAAATTTCACCGCTTGCCTTATCTAAACCACCAATTACATTTAATAATGTTGTTTTACCACAACCAGAAGGACCTAATAATGTAATTAAACCTGTTTCAGGAAATTCAATGCTAGTATCATTTATAACATGTAATTCATTTCTTTTTCCTTTATTATAGTATTTATCTAAATGTTTAACACTAATCATTATTTAGCCTCCTTTAAAGATTCTTTAACACTCTTTTTAAACAATTTCTTATTAAATTTTATCGCAATCAATACAGACATTAAAATAGTACATATAAAATAAATAATCGTTATTAATGGTGTTATGTTACTGAACAATTTAAAGAATGTTTTATATTTAAATATTTTACCTAAAATAGTCATTAAAATATAAACAAACGTTGTCGATATTACTGACAATATTAAGATTTCATATAAACTTATTTTTTTCATATCATCGATATTAACGCC
>CAVGYR010000048.1:1493-9919 GCA_963633325.1 uncultured Treponema sp. | reverse complement strand
TCGTATATGATTCATTCTTTGTTTCATATACCTTTCTTAAAATAACATAAGAAATGAAATATAAAATTACAATAAGAACGGCTGAAGTAATTATTGAAAAATAAATTGCAAGATCATCTATAATATTTGAACTATTATTAGTGATATCACTTGCATAATATTTGTATCCTAATTCGTCAAGTTTTTTAATATCACTCTTTTTTGATACATAAACACTAGCTTCGTATGTATCTGTAAAATATTTATAATAATCATAACCAAAAACTATTGCATTCTCACATGCTGTAAGCTCATAAGTCATTTTATATTTTAGATATGTTTCGTTCCTTGTTGTATCACAAGGAATAGATCCTAGATTAAATAAGTTATAATTAAATTCTCTTAAATAAATCTTATCTAAATCTATTGCGGTTGATTCGTTATAATTTGCAATATGAGTAACATCATCAAAATTATAATAAACCATATAATTTTGTAAACTAAATGTTTCAGAATGATCATCTAAATCCATATCTTTAACCGCATTAAAACGTGCATATTCTTCTAATTTAGCACATTTAGTAATTACAGGGCCTGAAATATAATCAGAATAACCAATACCAGATATAGTAAATGTTGTATCTTCTAAATTATCTAAATCAACTGCAGAATTAAGATAATTAGAAAATAATTTAGATTCCTTTTTAATTTTATAGACTTGTCCGACCTCATAATATGTTGTAGTGTATGGCATATATAATACAAATTCGTTCTCGTTTTGAGGCTCTTTACCATCAGTAATTTCACCTTCTACATAAGACTCATAAATTGCATTAATACCAGAATTATAATAATAATTCTCTTCTGTAACTCTCTCTATATAAAATGATGTTCTTTCGTAGAATGGATTTTCGATAACTGTTCCTACTTCTTTAAGTTTATCTACGTCAAGTGCTTTATAATTTTCATCATATACTTGAAACTTTTTATCGTTATGATAGTTAAATCTATAGGCGGCTGTTGTTGTATTTGCATCAGTCATTATATTTTGGAATATATTTAAAGAAAAGAAAGCAATAACCATAAATATTAAAAATGTGAATATTGTTTTTTTAGGTGTTGAAATAAGATTGCTAGTAGCTATTCTAAAATCAACTTTGCGAGAAATTGGCACATAATCTAAATTTAATTCTTCTTTTTGATCATTTTCAAATTCTCTAAATTTGATATCTTCTACAATTTTTCCATCATGTATCTTAATTTTTCTTGTGGCTAAATCTTTTAATTCATCAAAATTGTGAGTTACTATTAAAACAAGTTTATCTTTTGATAGTTCGCAAATAAGTTCAATAATTTCTCTTCCTGTTTTTTGGTCAAGATTTCCTGTAGGTTCATCACAAGCAATAATAGGAGTATCAAGAGCTAATGCACGAGCTATAACTGTTCTTTGTTTTTCGCCACCACTTAATTGTATACCTCTATTGTTTGCGCGCTTTGTTAAGCCTACTTTGTTAAGAATTTCTAAAGCTTTTTTCTTAGCTTCTACTTTATTTTCTCCGTTAATTAGAAGCGGTAACATTACATTTTCTAAAACTGTGTAAGATTCAATGATATTATAATTTTGGAAAACAAAGCTTATCTTATTCTTTCTAAATTGATCCATATCTAGAACATTAAAATAGCTTGTTTCGTTTCCTTTAAAATAAATTTCACCGTCATCAAATGTATCAAGACGGGAAATAACATTTAATAATGTTGATTTACCGCTACCAGATTCACCGGTGATTGCGACCACCTCACCTTTATTAAATTCTACGCTTATATCGTCTAAACCTTTTGTAGTAACACCACGGTTATTATAATATTTAGAAACATGTTCGAGTTTTAACATACTAGCCTCCTTAAATTTTAGTATTATTTTAGCACATATTACAAGGCAAAAAAAGAAATTATATTTGCGAATTAAGAAATTATTGTGAAAAAATAAAAAGGTAGAAAAATCTACCTAATTATCCGCTATATGATTCGTCTACAATATTTATATCTTTATTATTAGTTACATTTTTCAAATGTAGATTTGTAAAGTTCTTTGTGTCTAAGAAGTTTTGTGCATTAAATTTTGCATTTGAAACTGTAATATTTTTAATTGTATCACTATTAATACCGTTTAATTTAATAAATGTTTTTGAACTTAATACATCTAAATTATTAATAGTAATGTCATGGAAGTAAGGAATATCTTCATCATCAACATAGACATCTTTATCTTTATCTTCATGAGCCATTTTAAATAAAGAATATCCTAAATCAATGATTATAGCTTCACCTTTAATATCAGTCATATATGTATTTTCAAAAGTTAGATTTGAAATATCTCCGCCTCTACCCATTGCACTTTTGAAGCGAAGACCGACATCAGTTCCTGCAAATGTATTATTTATTGCATAAAGATTGTGAATACCTCTGCTCATTTCAGAACCAATTACAATTCCGCCGTGAGCATGATATACTAGATTATCGTGAATATAAATATTTTCACAAGGAACTTTAATCTTTCTAGCTTCTCTATTCTTACCGCTCTTAATACAAATTCCGTCGTCTCCTACTTCAAATGTAGAATTTAAAATTTCAACGTTTTTGCAAGATTCGACATCAATTCCGTCACCATTTTGGGCACTATATTCGTTTTTAACAATAATTGAATCAAATGTTAAATTATTTGAGAATAATGGATGAATATTCCATGCAGGAGAATTTGATGAAGTAATATTTTTTAACATTATACACTCAGACTTGTAAATTGAAATAAGTACAGGACGGAATAAGTCATAATATTTATCCGCATCCTTAATATCAATCTTATCAAAACCAATAAGAGCTCCTTCGTAGCTTGATTTTGAAGGATATAAAATTTTAGTTCCTTTATCTTCAATATAGTAAGGACTTTTTTTAATTCTAGATTCAAAATCTTTTATTGTAATTTTCCAATCCTTACAAGGTCTCCATTCTTCACCACATCCGTCAATAATTCCGAATCCTGTAATTGAAACATTTTCACAATTCCAAATACGTACAGGAGAATTACAGCGAATAGCTTCCATACCTTCATAATTAAAAATCATTGGTTTATAGAAATCAGGACTCTTAATAAATTTAAGATAACAATTTCTAACGATATTTAAATCAACACCGCTCTTAAGTTCAATAGGACCTAATTCGAATGCACCAGGAATAAGTTTTAAGTGTCCTCCACCTAAGCTTGAGACAGTATCAATAGCTTTTTGTAATACTTCTTGATTGTTTTTTGGGTCACTGTTAAATGAACCAAATTCAGTTATTAAATATTCTTTATCTTTTATTATAGGTTTTTTTATTTCAAAATTTATCATATATTATCACCAATAAAATGTTATCATAACATATGCTTTTTTTTGGTAATTTTTGCACAAAAAAAGCGAAGATTATTTTTCTTCGCTAAATTCAATTCGAGGTAAATTAATTTTATATCTGTAAGAAATAAATCGTAAAATTAAAACAAATGCAAGTGTTAAAAATACTGATAAATAGATATTAACATTATTTATGCATAATAAATAATACAATATAGCACCTAATACAGCAGCTATACAATATATTCTACGCGTAAATATCACAGGTATTTGCATTGCTAAAATATCACGCATAACGCCCCCACCACAAGCTGTGATCGTCGCCGCAAATATAACCATCCAAGCATTACCATTTAGTTCTAACGCTTTATTAGCACCCATTATTACAAATATTCCAAGCCCTAGGGCATCTAAGATTGTAGTTGAGTCTTGAAACCATTGTTTTTCAAAGAAGGCAATATGTTTAAATATATAAAACAATATGAATAGAAATATAGTGGTAATAAAAGCTACAATTAATTCATAATTAGGCACACTAAACAAGCTAATAGGATAACTTCCTAAAAGAGAATCACGAATGACGCCGCCCCCACAAGCGGTGATACAGCCTAAGATTACAATTCCTAGTAAATCCATTTTGTGCTTGATTGCGACTACAACACCCGAATATGCAAAAGCTATGGCACCGATGATATCTATTATTAATATGAAATTACTCATCTTTTTTAACCACTTCTTTTAACATTTCTTCGAATTGTTTTACGCAATTAATTATTTTATAATTTTCTGCTTCTTTAATATATTCTTTACTTAATTCTTCTCTTTCTTCGTTGTGTTCAATTAAATAATCGATTTTATCTCTTAAATCTAGGTAGTCTCCTGCTTTAAATAATGACTTATCAGAAAGCGCAAATTGATTAGTTGCACTTTTCTTTGAATCAGATATGATAGGCACTAAACCACATGCGAATGCCTCAGTACAAGCCATACCTTCAATTTCTGCATCTGAACAATGACAATATAAATTTGCATAAGACAAAATATTTCGAAGTTCTTCAGGGCTTCTAAAGCCTAACATAGGCTCATTTGTTAATCCCTCTGACAACTTCTTTATATGATTATATAATGGCCCTTTTCCACATAAAACTAATTGAATTTTTGATTCATATTTTGAATTTTTAACCGCATTAATTAATAAATCTTGTCTCTTTTCTTCAGAATACCTACCAGTCATTACTATAATAATTTTATCTTTTAACTCGTCAGGTCTTTTTACTTCAACCTTATGGAAATAATCAGTGATACCATTTGAGATTACATAAAGCTTAGCTTTATATTTGTGCGCTACAAGTTCATCTCTTATCATATTTGAAGGGCAGTGAACTACACTAAATTTATTGTAGAAACTTCTAAACTTCAAAAATATTCCGTCATTTACGACATTTGATTTACCTAAATGAATTGTTGAACTTATATTTTGTGGTTGGCAATGGAAAGCTGCAGTTGTAGGGATTCCTAATTTATCACATAATTTTTTTGTCTTCTTTCCTAAATGGAATGGCAATAAGAAATGCACTACATCACTTTTTTTGATAATTGGTAATATTACCTTTTTATTATATTTGCCAAAAACCATACCTTGAGAATGAATTAATTTTTTAAAAGGATAAATTCTTTCTCCTGTTTCAATGACGTTTTTGCCCGAACCCTTGCCACATATAACATAAACTGTGTGTCCTAGGCTTTCTAATGTGTCCGCAAAACGACGCACGGTCATTGTAGTTCCATTATTTCCTTCTTCATATTGATCCATTACAAACGTAATAACCATAAAAATCTCCTTAACTGTTCAAGTAAACTTAAACATTCATATAATATTATTTATTTAATTCGCTTACTATACTAAGCGCAGTTTTTAATCCGTCAAGGGCGGCACTAGATATTCCGCCTGCATACCCCGCTCCTTCTCCGATAGGATAAATAAATTCGTTTGAACTTTTACGTGTTTCGTCTCTTAATATTCTAACCGGGCAACTTGATCTTGTTTCTATACCTGTAAGTACAGCATCAGGATCATTATATCCTTTCATCTTTAAATCAAATAGGGGTATAGCCTCTCTTAAAGAATCAACTACATATTTAGGTAAACATGTATCGAAACTTGCAAAAGTATAACCTAGGGGATAACTTGGTTTAACTGAACGAATTTGAGAAGCTACCTCATTAGACAAAAATTCTTTAACTAGATTAATAGGAGCTCTGTAATCGCTAGATATTTCAAATGCTTTGCGCTCATAATATTCTTGATAATCTAGTCCGTCTAAAACACTGTCTTTTATAAAATCACTAGGGTCAACATTTACAAGTAGAGCCGCATTCGAATTTTCTAAATCACGCGCAAAATAACTCATGCCATTTGTGACAATCGAATTCTTTTCGCTACTAGATGCCATAACTGTACCACCAGGGCACATACAAAATGAATAAACACTTCTTCCGCTTTTTAAATGGGTTACAAGTTTGTAACTAGCAGCTGGTAAAACACTTTTAGCCGGACCATATTGTATTTCATTAATTTTTTCACGCTTATGTTCAATTCTAACACCCATTGAAAAAGCTTTTGGCTCCATATTGATGTTTTTAGTATGTAACATTTTCAAAGTGTCGCGAGCACTATGACCTAATCCTAAAATTAAATGTTTAGTCTCTAGTTTTAGAACATTTGAGCCATCCGTATAAACTTCTAAATAGTCACCATTTACATCCTTAAAATCTACAAATCTAGTATTAAAATAAAAAGTCGAACCTAAAGAAATTAAATCTGTGCGAATATTTTTGATAACTTTTCGCAAATAATCAGTACCAATATGTGGTAATGATTTATATAAAATATCACTAGGTGCACCGTAATGAACAAATTCTTCAATAATAAATGTTAATAATTTGTCTTTAACATTTGTAGTTAATTTACCATCACTAAAAGTGCCAGCGCCGCCTTCACCAAATTGAATATTGCTAGATTCGTTCATTTCTTTATTTTTAATGAAGTTTTCAACATCTCTAACTCTCGTGTCCATCTCTGAACCACGTTCAATAATTATAGGTTTAGCGCCGCAACGAGCTAAATAAAGACTTGCAAAAATACCAGCAGGTCCAAATCCTACAACAATAGGGCGATATGTGCAATTCCAAATAGGATATTCTAGTTTAATATCTTCAAGTACAAAAGGAGAAACATTAGTTTTTCCTTCAAAATAAATATAATCTTCATCTAAAATATCACAAATTAGATTGTAAGAAATCGTAATTTTATTCTTGTGTCTAGCATCTACCGACTCTTTTTCAACTATTAAATTTTTAATTAAGTCAGGCTTAACATGATAAAATTTAGATACTAATGTACTTAAATTTTTATCTTTATCTTTTAGCAAGACTTTAAAATTAGTTATTTTTATTTTCATAAATTTCTTCAATCCTTTTTGAGACTAAAAGACCGGACATGAACGCAAACATTAGGTTGTAGCCACCGCATAATCCGTTAATATCTAAAACTTCACCACATGCAAAAATATTAGGATATCTTTTTAAAGATAAGTCATCATTCATTTCACACAAATCAATTCCGCCACGAGTAACCTGTGAATATGCAAAAGAATATGTAGACTCAATTTCAAGTTTAAAACAACTTAAAAATTCTATAATCTTATCAGTTTCAAGCCAGTTTTTCTTAACTAAATATGAGATAACATTTTTGTGTATTATAGGACCTAAATAATCATAAGGGTCCTTGTAAAGTTTTTTTCTTTCGTTTATCTTATATTTTAATTCATCAATGCTATTTTTATCAATCATATTTAATAAAATATAATCGTTTTTTTCGTAATAATGGCTTGAGTTCATAATTACAATGCCTGATAAGCCATCTTCTTTAAAAATTATTTCTCCGCGTTCTTCAAATTTAATGTGATTTTTTTTATCAAATAATAGCACATTACATTTAGTGCGGTATCCTTTTAATAAATTAATGTTCTTATCTTTAACTTTATAACCGACAAGACTAGGCATTAGAGATGTGAATTTAATATTTAGTGGAGTTAGATATGAATAAGTGGTATTTATTTTTGAGATATCAATACTTGAGTTCGAACCACTTGCAATAACTGCTAAGTCAAATATTTTGTTATCAATATAAGGATGATTATTCTTATATTCAATTTTTTTTACTGCATAATCACAAATAACTTTTGTATTGCCTAAATCACATGAAAATAGATTTAATATAGATTCGCTAGAATTAGAAGTAGGATACATTCTACCTTCACTATCAAAATAAAACATTAAACCTAAACTTGATAAATAATTGATCAAGTCTTCTTTTTTAATTAATTTAAAAAACTTCTCCATGAAAGATTCATTATTATAATCACTAGGTAAAGCTTTAAAATTTGCAAAATTACATTTACCATTTCCACTAGCTAATAATTTTCTGCCTAATGATTTATTTCTTTCAAATATAGTAATATTAATATTTAGATTTTTTCTTTTTAAATATGATGCAAGAATTAAAGCACTTGCACCACCACCAATAATAGCTAAATCCATAAAATCACCTATAAGATTATAGCATTTTTATATAAATTTTAAAGAAAAAATTTATTTTAAGTTTATTTGTATATTTCAAACCTAATATAAATTCGTTAAAAAAGGTAGTAGTTATAAAACTACCACCGTGTAATTATTTATTCATAACATTATCTTTTTCTTTGTGATCAATACTAATAGTATCATCAACTTTGTTTATTGCTTTAGACTCATCTAAGAAATCTAAGTTAAGGGATGTACGAATTAAATTTGTATCATCTTTATATTTACCTACTTCGACATTATCAAGAGATAATCTATTATTAACTTTATCCATTTCTTTATGAGTATTTGTCTTTAAAGCTTCTTTATAATTCTTACGAATGATATCATTACTTACCATTTGAGGATAAGATTCTTTAATTTTAGCTTCAAAATCAGCTTTAATGAAATCTGACTTGTGAAGTTTTGTATGTT
>CAVGYR010000048.1:0-1483 GCA_963633325.1 uncultured Treponema sp. | reverse complement strand
CTCCTAAGGCTTTCTTATAATCATCGCGCATTTTCTCAGTATTATAAGTTTTAAGGCCAATCTTATGCATAATTCTAAAGAATAAAGAATGATTCTTTTCAGTTTGTTTAACAATTTCATCATAATCTTTATTCATAACTTTAACACTTGATTCTAGTTCGCCTTTGGAGTTATATGACATACTTGCAATGCTTAATACATCATTTTTATTGTGCAATGCACGAGCAAATATAGCACTTCCTACTCTCTTCATATCATATTCAGGATGCTCATTATTGAAGTCCTTAGCTAAAGAATAAATTGATTTGTCATTTACATAAACTGATTTAAAGTAGAATTCTGCAGTTTCATCTTCTTCAAGAATGTCTTTGCCTTTTAAATCACATAAGAATTGATTTGTTTGTTTAGTCGCAAAATATGTTTTAAACATAGCTTCAGCGCTTAAAAGTGCAATTTCTTTTGATGAAAACTGTCTTGAATATTCTACATCAAGCCCGAAGTCATCACTTATTTTGTCAATTGTATCACAAAGAGATTTAATAGAACTATTTGCGATAGACTTATCAGGTAATTTTTGGCTTGTACCACAAATTCCGTAAAGCGACATATCACATACAAAATCAATTGAATCTTTATGAGTATTTTTTGACTCTAAACTAGCTAGTTCTAACGCTTCTACATTACGTACAACATTAATTGCAGTACGGCTAAATGTATTATAATTAGACAAATCAGTTAGTGTAGTTGGTTTTGAGCCTTTGTTTGAAGTAAAATTCAAATTAGAAAATACTTCTTTGTCGTTGATCGCATTAATATTATCAAGTTCAGAGCACTTGTTAATCAAATTATAATATTTAGCTGGATCACTCTTTTTAAGATTTTCTACAAATTTAGCATCATCTCTCATCATTTCTTGAACGACTAGAGCTAAATTAGTATTAACATAAGTATTGTAAATATTAGCTTTTTTTGTAAAATTACAATTCTCTCTTGATTTTAAGAATTTATCAATTAATTCTCTTTGAATTTCTCTGCTTGGTTCAAAGTTACCTTTTTCTCTTTCGCTAATTGCATTTACGTATTTAAGCGACGCAGAAACTCTCTCAGTTAAAGATAAACCTTTAAGGGATAAGAAATATGGAACTAAATCACGATTAACGGCTTTTGTGAAATTCTTACCAGGGATATTTGTTATATAATCGGAAACTAAATAAGCATAATCTTCAATTTGGTAAATATTCTTATAGGCATCTGTTAAAGCTTCTTTATCTTTGTAAATAGTTGAAGGTTTATTTAGTGAAAAATCTTCATTGTAAGTTTTTAATTTACGACTATTTTCAAAATCTTTATTAATAGAATCAATAAGATTATTAAATTCTTCGCTTTCTTTTAAGTTATTGTTATTTGCATTATCAAGTAAAGAAGGAAGATAATTAAGGGCATTTAATTGATTTTGACTAGCAATAATTGTTCCTTTATATGG
>CAVGYR010000047.1:3889-12855 GCA_963633325.1 uncultured Treponema sp. | reverse complement strand
CATTAAAGTCTACCCAAAATGTTTCTATTTTTGTAACTGGTAGTAATTCAAAATTATTATCAGGAAGATTAGCTAGTTTGTTAGTAGGAAGATGTAAAGAATTTAAAATAATGCCTTTTGCATATAGTGAGTTTTTAAATTACTATGAGAATAATGGATTAGAACCACCTAATAAACCATTGCAAAATTTTATTAGATTTGGTGGGATGCCTCAACGTATGGATTATAATTTAGAAGAGGATATCAAAGAATATTTAAAATCTATTTATTATGGAATTATTGAAAAAGATATTTGTAATTCTAAATCTAAAATAAATAAAGAAACATTTATTACTATATCAAAATATATTATTAATAATGCATCTAAAGAGTTTTCAGCTTCTAGTATTGTAGAATTTTATAATCAAAACAATACTGATAAAATTTATTCTGAGAATGTTTATAGATATTTAGATAAATTAGAACAAGCTTGTTTAATATCTAGAGTTAAAAGATATGATATTTCAACTAAAAGGACTTTAAAAAATATTGAAAAACAATTCGTGGTAGATAATGGGTTTTTACTTGCATGTAATGATTCAAATAAAATATTTGTATCACATGCATTAGAAAATCTTATTTATAATGAATTATTGTTTAGAGGGTATGACGTTAGAATAGGTAAAACATATAAAGGTGAAATTGATTTTGTTGCAATGAAAGATGGGAAAAAGTGTTTTATCCAGGTTGCATATTTATTATCAAGTGATGATGTAATTGATAGAGAATTTAGTGCTTTTGACTCGGTTAGAGATCCATCTCCTAAATATGTTTTTAGTTTAGATGATTATGATATGTCTAAAGATGGAATAATACATTTTAATATTGAAGAATGGCTTTTACATAAGGTTGAATTAACTTTGTCTTAAATAAGTGTTATAAATTCAAAATAATTTTAAAATAATAACACATTATTTAAATTATTTGATTATTTCTTTAAAATTATCATAATTAGAAGTGTTCCAGTTACCTTAACATTCAACAACTCAAAAATATTATCGTGAACATAATCTAATTCAACAAGACTTAAGTTATTAACATATCATCTTTCTTAATTATATTACCTCGTTTCAAGAATAATATAAGTTAGAAACAGACACTATTTATGTAAGTGTTTTGAATTTGTATAATTACAAAGTATTTAATTGAACATAATAAATATATTTTAAATTAAGGAATACTTACTTTATCTTTCTTTTTACCTTTGAATAAAAAAGTACTAAAATTTAACTAAAAACTATATAAAAAGTAAAATTTATGGTATATTTATATTTAAATAACGAATCAAAAATTAAAGAAAGGAGAGAAAATTTATGGTTTTAACACAATCATATTCGGCATTTACTCATGTCGCAAGTAATGACCCAATTGTTAGTTTAATTGAATATTTAACAGGTCACGAATTTAGTTCTCTAACTTGGTATGCAATGTTAATTCGCTTAATATTAGCTACTACATTAGGTTGTATTATAGGAGCTGAGAGAGCTACGAAGAGCCATGCGGCAGGACTAAGAACATATATACTAGTCTCAATAGGTTCTTGTACAGCTATTCTTGTGAATGAATTCATGATGGGAAATGCGGATTTATCACGTATTGGTGCAGGCGTTATTACCGGTATCGGTTTTATTGGTGCCGGTACAATTGTAATTACTAGTAGAAATCAAGTTCGTGGTTTAACTACAGCAGCTGCACTGTGGGCTGTAGCTTGTACAGGTCTTGCGTTTGGTATTGGTGCCTATACTCTTGGTATATTTTCTTCCGTACTAATTATTATTGCGGTAATGTTATTACCAAAAGTTGAAGGTCGCTTACAAGAAAAAGCTAAGATGTATGATATACACGTTGAACTTATGTCACGTCCTGATTTGAAGAAACTATTAGAATATTTAAGAGATAACAATATTTCTGTAAAATCTATTGCATATGATCCTGCTTATGCAAATTCCGGTTTATCAGTATATACACTAGGCTTATATTCATCATCAAAAAATTTCATTTCAAGAAGTGAATTATTAACTAGATTAGCTAAATTAGATTATGTACATTATTGTGAGGGTATTGATCAATAACGTAAATGAGGTTTATTTTTAAGTAAACCTCAATTTTTTATAATATGATATAATTATTATATGTTTGTGAGGTGAGTAGATTGAAAAAAGTTATAGCAGTTAAAGAATTGGCTCAATTTTTATATTCTTCAGGCAATTTGACGCGTGAATTCTTTTCAAATAAACCGGATTTAGACGGTAAAAAGGCTCACTCATTCTTGCAAAACAAATATAATGAAGATTCAAAAAAAGAATATTATATTAAAAGTGAATTCACTTATAATGGTGAAGAATTCTTAATTCACGGTTTTATCGATGGGGTACTTAATGAAAACAACGTTATTATCTTAGAAGAGATCAAATCTACTAAAACTAAACTTAAATATATCGATCTAGATTTTCATAAAGAATATTTAGCACAACTTTTATTGTATGCATATTTATATACAAATATTAATCTCTTAGAATCTATAAATATTCGCCTAACTTACATTCACACCCCAAATTACGAAACAAAAAGTTTTAATTTAGAAAAAACTTACGGAGACCTTGAGAAGTTCTTTTATGATACAATTGAGCGCTATACATCATGGTTACGCTTAGTAGATGATACTAATAACACAACGCTTGAAACGCTTAAAAATGTGAGATTCCCTTTTGAAAATAAACGTGACGGTCAACAAGAGTTGATGAAGGCAACATATTATACATTAACGCACAATAATATCTTATATGCGATAGCTCCGACTGGAATCGGAAAAACAATGGCTACTCTTTTTTCAGCCCTTAAAACTATTACTAAAAGAGACGAAAAATTATTCTATTTAACCGCTAAATCGATGGGAAAATCGGTTGTTAGAGATTCAATTAACTTATTGTTAGAAAAAGGTTTAAAACTTAAGGCAATTGTTTTAACAAGCAAAGCTAAAGCTTGTTTAACAGGAGAAAAAATATGTAAGCCAGATAAATGTAAATATGCAAAAGGATATTTTGATAGACTTCGTGATGCAGTAGAAGATATATATATTCATGAAGCTTTTTTTAGTGAAGAAAAGATTAAAGAATATGCGATAAAATATAATATATGTCCTTTTGAATTTTCACTTGATTTATCAGAATTTTGCGATTTAATTGTATGCGATTATAACTACGTATTTGACCCTAAAGCGCATTTAATACGTTATTTTGACGATGACAAATACAAGGTTAAGATTTTATGTGATGAGGCTCATAATTTAGTAGATAGATCGCGGGAAATGTATTCAGCTAGTTTAGTCCACACAGATGTTTTAGAACTTATTGAAATTCTGATGCAATTTGATAAGTCACTATTTAGAAAAAAAACATTGTTACTAAATATGTTAAAAGAATATGATGAAATAATGAGTGAAAACTTATTCTATTATTCTCATTTTTTAGATGAAAGATTAATTAATTTGCTAAAACAAATTGAAAATAGCTCATTTAATATTTTAGCTGATAATGAAGAATTTGAATTGCGTGACGAAGCGCTGATTTTATATTTTAATTTGAAAGATTTACTTGATACAACAGAATTTTATAACGAGAACCATTTGTTTATGATTAAAAAGGTTGATAATGTATATCACATTGAAATTCGTTGTTGTGACGCGAGTCAATTCTTATTAAATACAATAAATATGTCTTCATGCGGTGTTGTTTTCTTTAGTGCGACAATGTACCCTATAAATTATTATATGGACTTATTAACTAAAGGGGACGGAAAATATTTAACACTAAATTCACCATTTGATCCTAATAGATTGAAACTTGTTGTAAATGATTCAATTTCCACAAAATATAAAGATAGGGAAAACACAATTGATGAAATTGTTACTACAATTAAAACGCTTGTATCTTCAAAAAAAGGTAATTACATTGCATTCTTCCCAAGTTATAAATATATTGAGCTTGTATTAGACAAAATAAAGGATTTAGATACAACGATTATCGTTCAAAACAGACTTATGAACGAATATGATAGAGAAAATGTTTTAGAAATGTTCAAAAATACATATGAACCCCATTTAGGATTATTTGTTTTAGGCGGCTCTTTTAGTGAGGGCGTGGATTTCCAAGGGGACTTGTTAAACGGAGTTATAGTTGTAGGTGTAGCGCTTCCTATGATTAACATTGAAAATAATTTATTACAAGAATTTTTTGACAATAAATATAATAAAGGTTTTGATTATGCCTATACGTACCCGGGTTTTACGAAAGTAATTCAGGCATCAGGACGCGTTATTAGAACGTTTTCAGATTACGGAGTAGTTATATTAATTGATAAAAGATATAAGTATAGAACATATACAAATTTAATGCCTGATTCGTGGTCTAATAGAGTTATTATAAGTGACAAGTCGGAATTAGAAGATGCCCTAGAAACATTTTGGAGTAAATATGAAAGAGATTGATACATTATATGACCTGTATTTGAAAACAAATAAAAAAGAAGACGCACTTGAAAAGATTTTAAAATCAAAAGAATTAGATAATATTATTAAAAAACAAATAAAAAAAAATAATATTTATAATAAATCGTATGATGATTTATACCAAGATTGCTTGATCACTTCAGAAAAACTTATAAAAAATTTCGATAAATCGAAAGGTGTCCCTCTAGATGCTTATTTAAATAAATATATAAGCTATACATTACTTAATAGTGCAAATAACAGTAGGGAAATAAAGCGTGGTAAGGGCACTCAAATTAGAATTAAACGCGCAAAAGAGTTAATGAAAGATCATACACTAGAAGAAGTTATAAGGCAAATGAAAATAGAATTTAATATAAAAAAAGATAAAACTATTTATAACTATATTAAATTAAATTCTCCTGCTTTTGAACTATATGATGAAAATTTAGAAGAAGAAATAGAGACAAATTTTACTGATGATGAACTTATAACTATCCTTAAAAATAAGGTTGGTTTAAGCAATAAAAGATTAAATTATGTTTGTTCTATATATGGCCTTAATACTAAGAAGTTAAGATCATGCGAGATTGCGAAAAGTCATTCTTGTTCAAAAGCTAATATCAGTAAAGAATTAAAAAAGGCTCTAAAACAAATAGAGCCATATACTGATATTTTAAACGATTTAAAATTAAGATCAAAATAAACAATTAGTAGTGTTTAGTCGTTTATTTTTTCTAATACTTCACTTAATTTTGTAGTACTTGAATGATCAACGTTTACAATCTTAAAGTCATCATTTTCGTATCTAGGTACGATATGAACATGCATATGCATAACGCTTTGACCAGCACTAGGGTAAGAATTATTAACAATATTTACCCCACTTGCATTAAGTTTAGATTTAATTTTAATTGCTAAATCCTGAGTAACACTAAATACTTTATTAAGTGTATCCTTATCTAAGTCTAAAAAAGTTTCTACATGTTTCTTTGGCATAACTAAAGTATGACCATATGTAGCTTGAGATAAGTCAAGAATAGCTAAAACATTATCGTCTTCATAAACAACAGATGAAGGGATTTCTTTATTTATTATTTTACAAAATATGCACATATTTATATACCTCTCTAATATTATATAACAATTAAAGAAAAAGAATATAAATATGATATAATTAATTAGGTGAAAATATGGAAAAGTTAGAAAAGATTAAAGTTTTTAGGGACCCAATTTATGGTTTTATACAAGTTGAATACAAAGTAATAATGGATTTAATTGATACATCTGAGTTTCAACGTTTACGTCGTATACATCAATTATCAGGTGTTCTTGAAGTATTTCCTACAGCTGAGCACTCACGTTTTACGCACTCTTTAGGCACTTATGAGTGTGCGCGTTTAATATTAAATGAAGTTAAGGACGCAAGCGAAATCTCGGAATACGAACAAGTGTTATTCTTAGTTACAAGTTTACTTCATGACATCGGACACGGTCCTTATAGTCATGCGTTTGAATCAGTCACTAAGTTGAGTCATGAAGCTTTAGGTGCTTTAATTATTGAGTCAAAAGAATTAAAGATTCGTCCTATTTTAATGAGACATAAAATCGACCCAAAAGATGTAACTAATATTTTACTTCACAAGGGAAAATACCCGCTTTTAGAGACTTTAATTAGTTCACAAATAGATGTTGATAGAATGGATTATTTAGTGCGTGATGCCTATTTTACGGGTGCTACTTACGGCGCTATCGATAGAGACAGAATTATTAGATCAATGATTATAAAAGATAATCAATTATATTTTAAAGAAAGTTCTGTAAATTCTCTTGAAAGCTATATTATGGCTAGGTATCACATGTATTGGCAAGTATATTACCATTCGGCTGCTAAAGGGTACGACTTGTTGTTAGAAACTCTATATCAAAGACTTTATGATTTATATAAAGAAGGAATTATTAAAAAAGAAGAATATCCTGATTTCTTATCTTTCTTAGATGATAATACAAATATAAAGTCATATGTAGTCTTAGATGATGGCTATATTTCTTCAATTGTTAAGAGTTTACTAAAAAGTAGTGACCCAATTTTAAATGATTTAGCTCTTTCTATTGAAAATAGACGTTTGTTTAAATGTATAGAAATAGAAGAGACTAATGATTTAGACCGTGTAAAGGAAAAATACCATAAGTTACCTAGTTGTTACAAGAAGATTGTGACAGTTTCACAAGTAGCTTATCTTGAGACAAAGGCTGGTACCCTAAATAATGTCCTAATTTTAAAAAATGATGGCACTGTTATTAATTTAGTTGCTTATTCAAAAATTATTGAAGGCCTAATTTCAAGTGGAAAAAGAAAAGTAATTAGATTTTATTATAAAGAAAGATTATTAAATATATGAAAAAGAGTTTAATTGTTGTCGAAGGAATTCATGACGAAGAAAGAATAAGAAAAATCTATAAAGATGCGTTTATCATTACGACAAATGGATCCGAAATTAGTGATAGTACGCTTAAGATGATTAAAGAATATTCTAATGATTACGACATTTTAATTTTTACAGATCCAGACCACCCAGGGGAACGCATTAGAGCTAAGATACATGAGGTTGTATCAAATGCTATCGATTTGTTTTTGCCAAAGAAACCATGTATTTCTAAAAACAAGAAAAAGGTTGGAATTGAGCACGCACCTACAGATTTGATCAAAGAAGTGCTTGATAATTATGAAATTAATAATAAGTCTAATAATCTTATTACTAAAGAAATAATGATAGATTTAGGTCTTGTAGGAGAAAAAGATTCGTCTGTTTTAAGAAACAAAATATCACTAAAACTTAACATAGGTCAGCCTAACGCAAAAACATTTATGAAACGTGTGAATGCACTTGGTTTATCTAAATGTGATTTAGAAAAAATTATAGGAGAAGTCTATGAAAAATAATACTGGAAATCAAGAAGCTATAAATAGACTTCTTAGAGATAATGATTTTTATATTAAAAAGAAATTTGGCCAAAATTTTATTAAAGATGAGAATGTACTTAATTCAATTGTTCGTGTAGCTGATATTAAGGATAAAGACGTAATTGAAATAGGCCCTGGGCTTGGAAGTTTAACTTTACCACTTCTTAAGGAAGCACACAAAGTAGTTTCATACGAAGTAGATGATGATTTAATACCTATTCTAACTAAGTTATTTAGTGATTATTCTAACTTTACATTAGTACACAATGATATCTTGAAGGTTGATATTGAAGAAGAAATTTCTAAGCACTTCGATATGGAACACGAAATATGTTTAGTCGCAAACCTTCCTTACTATATCACTACCCCAATAATTTTAAAATTATTATCTGAAACAAATAAAATTAAAAATTATACAATGATGATGCAAGAAGAAGTAGCTGATAGAATTTGTTCTAAACCTGATGTAAAGGACTACAATAGTTTATCAGTTTTAATTCAATATAAGGCTAGTGCTAAAAAAGCTTTAAGAATTTCTAGAAATATATTTATTCCTCGTCCTAATGTAGATAGTGCAGTTATAAGGCTTGATGTTTATGATACATTACCTTTTAAAGCACTAAATGAAGATCATTTCTACAAGTTAATTCGTGATGCGTTCTCTATGCGAAGAAAAACATTGATGAATAATTTAAAAAATGCAGGCTACGATAAAGATAAAGTCTTAAAATTTGTTACTAGTCATAATTTAGAAACTAGCGTGAGAAGCGAAGAATTAAGCGTTAAAGATTTTGTAGAATTATCAGATTTTTTATATGAGGCTTAAGATGATTGAAGAAAAAGCTTATGCAAAAGTAAATTTAACTCTTGAAGTATTTGATAAGAATAAAGAAGGGTTTCATGATTTAAAAACAATCATGGTTCCTGTTGATTTATATGATGTTTTAACTTTTGAAATAATTAACGATGGTATTATTTTACTTGATAATACTAATATTAAATGTGAGGATAATATAGTTTATAAAGCTGCGTGTTTAATGTTTAAAAAATATAATATTAAAGGCGGACTTCTTATAACCCTTAAGAAGAATATTCCCTCAGAAGCTGGACTAGCTGGTGGCTCTAGCGATTGTGCAGCTTGTTTAAGGGGAATTAATAAGCTTTACAATTTAAATTTAAGCCTCGAAGAACTTGTGGAAGTTTCAAAAGAATTAGGCTCTGATGTAGCTTATTGTATTTATTCGCGCCCTGCACTTTGTACAGGACGTGGTACTCGTGTTGAACTTCTTGATTTAACCATGCCTACGTGGCATGTGTTACTTATAAAACCACCTTTTGGATGTTCTACAAAAGAAATTTATTCTAGGTATGAATACAGTGGCATTAATAAAGATATTAAACACGAGAATGTGATAACATCAATTAAAAATCATGACTTAGAACTATTTAGAAAAAATATTTTTAACGATCTAGAAT
>CAVGYR010000047.1:0-3879 GCA_963633325.1 uncultured Treponema sp. | reverse complement strand
ATGTATAGAAACGATAATGATGCACGCATGTTATCGTTTTTATTTTATTGATTAAAAAATTAATTGATTATCATTTTTGGAAAATAATGGATATAGATTTTTGATATTAGATGAAAATAAAAAACAATTATGTTAAAATAAGCATAAAGAAAAGAGATGATATAATGTCATATTATTTAAATAAAGACAATGATTTATTCTATGACTATCAAAATGCTAAAATTTTTATAGATAAATCAACTTTAATTAAGGAATGCAATAGTTTGATTAGAACACCAGATAAATTTATGTGTGTAACACGTCCTCGAAGATTCGGTAAGACGTTAGCTATATCAATGCTTAATGCGTATTATTCAAAAGGAGCTAACTCAAAAGAATTGTTTAATAAACTTAACATTTCTAAAGACTCATCATATAGGGAACATTTAAATAAACATAATGTTATATGGATTGATATGGCATATGTCTATACAAGTATTAAAGAAAAAAAAGACTTTTTAAAAGAACTTGAAACCTATTTACTTGATGATCTGAATGAGGCTTTTCCTAATGTCTTAGAAGAGAAAGATAATACTATTGGGAAGGCAATTTTAAAAATCAATTCTTGCCTAAAAGAACGTTTTATTCTTCTAATTGATGAATGGGATGTAATACTTAGAGAACAAGAAGATAAAATTAAATTATGTGATGAATATATAGAATTTTTAAGAAATTTATTTAAATCTAGTAGTGTAGCTAGTTGTATAGATTTAGTTTATATGACAGGTATTTTGCCTATAAAGAGATATTCAACACAATCTACTTTAAACATGTTTAAAGAATATAATATGTTAAGATCTCGAGGCTTAGAATCCTATATTGGTTTTACAGAAAAAGAAGTTAAAGATTTATGCACTAAATACAATAGAGACTTTGATTTGATTAAAGAATGGTATGATGGATATAGATTAAATGGTGTTGAAATATATAATCCTAAATCTGTAGTTGAGGCTGTAACATCAGGAGAATTGTTAGATTATTGGGTTCAAACATCGGCTAGAGAAGCAGTTGTTTACTATATGGATTACGATAATGGCGAACTTAAAGATATTATTGCAAGTCTTATAGCTAACGAGCATATTGATGTGAATGTTTCAAAGTTTGAAAATGATTTGACAAAGGTAAATTCTTGCGATGCGGCTTTAACAGTTCTTATCCATTTAGGCTATTTAGCTTATGACTTTGAGTCTCGAAAATGTTACATTCCAAATCATGAGATCAGAGAAGAATTTATTAATGGTATTGATGACTTAAATTGGAAAGAAATTTATAATCCAATTGCAAACTCACAAAAATTATACGATGAGACTATGAAATTGAATGAGGATTTTGTAAGTCAAATTATAGAAAGAAATCACAAGGAATTAGCTTCTGCGTTCAATAAGAATAAAGAAGATGTATTAGGAGTAATTACTCTAATATCATATTATTATGCAAAAAAATATTATCATGTAAAGAAAGAAGATTTATCAATACTAGGTAGATGCGATTTAATATTTATTCCAAATGATAATGTTCACATACCTTTTATTATTGAGCTTAAAGCAGATGATACTTGCGATAATGCGATTAATCAAATAAAAGAGAAAGAATATGTTAATTCTTTTGGTGATTATAAAGGTAAAGTTTTTTTAATTGGTATTGCATATAATTCTAAGACCCTCAAACATGAGTGTAAGATTGAAGTATATCAAAAATAAATATATTTATTAGACCTATAGACGTTGTTCTATAGGTTATTTTTGCTGTAAATGAAACGTAAATTATATTTAAATTAATCAGCTTCTTACTAACTTTTGTTGACAATATATATATATATATAATAAAGTTAGGAAAGAAGGACGATAAATATGAATAAAAATCGTAAAAAAGGTTTTACTTTAGTAGAACTATTAGTAGTTATTGCAATACTTGCAATATTAGCTGTAGTATCCGTAGTAGGTTACACTAGTTTTACTAAAAAAGCTAAGGAAGCTGACGATATTAGTTTAACTACACAAATGAACACAATATTAGATGCGGACAGCGCAGGTGGTAGTAGTTACGAAACACCTAATGATGCGGTAACTGCACTTGAAGAAGGTGGTTTAATTGTAACTAAATTAACTCCAACTTCTAATAATTATATTTATGTATACAACACTAGTGGCAAACAAGGAGAAAGAATGTTGTTACTAGATGAATCGTATAACGTAAAGTTCCCTACAGGCGCAACTTTAAGTGGTTCTAGAAGTAATTATTTTACATTTGTATCTGATTCTAAAGAAGCTTTAAAATATTCTAAAGATGGATTTAGTATTTATCTTAAAGATTCATATAGCGATACTTCAGTTTCTGTAAGTACAGGAGTTGATGTAGGGGACGTAACTAAGGTTACTGAAATCAATTATACTAATAGTAGTACTAAAGATTCTGTAATTATAAGAACTACTAATGGTACATTAAAAATAAATGCACCTGAAGGTACTGTTAAACACTACGGTACTTGCGAAAATGTAGTTATTGAAAGTGTTGCGAACGAATCATATCACGAAAATGGTAGTGTTACTGTTAGTATGGAAGTCAAGGCAGGACACGTAGTAATTGAACCTAAAGCCAGTGTTAAAGAAGTAAGCGTACCTGAAAGTGCTGCTGAAACTACAAGTGTTGTACTTAAAGAAAATAGTAATGTTCAAACTATTGTACTTGATAGCGCTAAAGCTAGCGTAGAAGTAAAAGAGAATGCGACTGTAAAGGATGTTGTGGCTAGTGCAGACGCAGCTAAGAATATTACAAACAATTCTAGTACAACTATTACTTCGGTTACTAAGACTACTGTAAGTACTTATGATGATTTAAAAAACGCTTTAAGTAAAGGTGATAAGTATATTGTTTTCAGTGATAATATTACTGGACAAGATGATAAAACAACTCAAACTATCAATTCAACAACTAAAGATGTTTACAAGTATGGAATAACAATTAGTCATGATGTCATCCTTGATGGTAATGGAAAGAAGTTTATTACTGAAGGTGTTAGAGGAATAGTAATAGACCAAGGTGAATCAAATAGTGTAAATGTAACTATTAAAAATTTACAATTAGAAGTTAATCATGATCCTTCTAAATTTACGGGTACATATAAAGAATATGATAATTATACTAGAGGAATTCAAGTTAATCAAAAGAATACTACATTAACAATAGATAATGTAGAAATCTTAACAAATACAACTAATAATAATGAAGGTGTACATTACGGCATTAATGTAACTGATGATAGTAGTGTTGATTTAACAGTCAATAACTCTAAAATTAGAGGCTATGCTGCACTAAATTTATGGTATGCAAATTACAAAGTAAAGGTAACTAATTCTGTTTTAGAAGGAATTAATAGTTATGATGGAAATAGCGATGGGTTTGCGGCTATAGTTTGTGAAGGTAATTTCACAGATACATATTCACATTCAATTGATGTAGAAATTATAAATAGTGAGATTATAGTTCGTGCTACGGGTAAAGCTTACGAAGTTCCTGTTAGCTTCCATGGTTATTATTGTACTGTTTCTTTAACAAACACAAAGATAACAACTTATGGTGAAGAAGCATCTAGCGATGTTTTAGCACCTTATTATAACGATGAAAAATATCATAATAAGTTAATTATTGACAACAAAGAAACTGAAACAGTAAATTTATCTTTAATTAGTAAAGAAGATGAAGAACAATACTACAAAGAAAATCCTTCCGAATCCTCTTCCTCTGAATCAGGAACTCAATCATCTTCACAATCTTAATCGTTTCATATATTAGACTAAATAAAACACCCTATAAAGGCTAAACCTTTATAGGGCTTTTCAT
>CAVGYR010000046.1:10485-12999 GCA_963633325.1 uncultured Treponema sp. | reverse complement strand
TTGTCCAACATTTTTTTGTTGCCCTTTTTCAACACTTCTATGATACCATTTACATTAAAAGAAAAATTATTCAAAATATTGGTCAATTTTAACTTAAAATATCGGTCAGTTTAGAACAAAAATATTGGTCAATTTACAAACTTTATTATTAAAAAATAGTCGATATTTTAATGGGAAAAGAAAAGCATTGAAGTATAATCGTTCACTCGTTAATTAGTAAGATATTTAAAAACATTTGGTGCAATTTGAACTGAAGCGCCTAAATGATGTGGTAAAGCATTCAAAACATCTTATAATACTTAATAAAACCAAAAATTTTATCTAAATTTGTGATATACTTAACCTATAAAAGTTTATTATCTATGTTATAAATTTTTAGAAATATAAATTTGTATATTTATTTTTTTTGAATGATGTAATTTTATATTATAATCTACATCAGTTATTCAATTTTAATAATTTAGGGGAGTCTCATTATGGAACAAAACATGTTTGATTTATATCAAAGAAAAAATAAAATTTATAATAATATATTAAAAGAAGAATATGGTATTACTGATACAACTATTAAATCATTTCAAAATGATCTTTTAGGTATTGTACGTAAGTTCGAAGAAAAAATGGTTGAAGCTGAAGTTAAAACTAAATTTGATGAATGGATTGATAAAGAGATTAATACATTTAGATACAATTTATTTGATGTTTATTTTAAACATTATAGTTTGATGTTAAATGAACTATTAAAGAAAGAACACTCTTTATATTTAAATAATGAAAAATTGGTTAATTTTATTAATTTAACTATCGAATATGCTAAATTTGAAGCTAAAGAAATAGACCAAGATAAAGATAGAATACCAGAAAAGATTATGACTTTAGATGGATTCGAATCATATCGTACTGAAGAACAAGTTGATAGAGCGACTGTAAGAGTTAAAAGTATGATTAATAAAGCGATAGATAATATAAATATTGCAAATCAAAAGAAAAGATTTATATCAACTACTGAAAAAACTCTTGGGTTGAGTCATTTAAGTGAAATAATGGATATTAATTTAAGTTTAAATAATATCGTTACTGAAAACGAAATGGATCTTAATTTTGATTTAAATTCAGATAATAATAATTCTTATTATAATAAAGATGAAGATGTAACTTATATCAAATACAGAGGTTTATATTTCAAGGCTTACGGGAAGTATGACTCTATAGATGAATTTTTTGAAACAAATAAAGATATTCAAGAAAAAGCTGATGATTATGTAAATGTTTTATCTTGTTTTACCGAAGATGGGTATCATTCACAATTAAAAGAAGGTTCGTATTATTACGTCATTAATGGTGAGTTTTACAAATCTGATCACGGTTACACTAGTGATAGAATAAAAAATGAATTTAATAATATAAAAAGTGATTTGACTAAAATTGATGACCTTGAAAATACTGTTTTTGGTACTTATCAATTAGTTCATTTTGGAGAAATTGATAAAAATAAACTCCAAGATGTTAGAAAATATTCTAAACAAAATGTTTTGAATGTTTTAAATAATATAGATAGTAATAATCTAGATGATAAAACTAAAGTTAATAGTTTTGTTATATTAAAAGATTCATTAAACGCATACGAAAAGGCTTCAAATTATGCGCTAGATCATTTACCATGGTATAAATTAATAGTTAAACCTTTTGTTAAATATATTTATGAAAAAAGTATGAATGATTTAGTTAATAATGTAAAAACAAAATTATCTTTAAATGATGAAGAATATAAACAATTAACAACTTTAAAGTCAAACAACGGTTTGTTAGATACTTTAACTGAAATTTCTCAAAAAATTAAAGATAATAAGAATAATGAATATGAATTTGATAAATATATTGATAATGATGCTAAAGTAACTATTTTTGATAAGGACTTATTAGATAAAGAACAAATTAGTGTAAAATTCCATTTTAGAGAGAATGAAACTGAAGTTGAGTTAACACCAGATGATAAGGTAAATATTTCAGTTGATGAACTTAAAAATGATATTTTAGATGTTTCTGATAATGATATTAAAGAGCCTGAGATTAAACAAGAAAAGAAAGAAATTTCTAAGTAAATATTTTAAGGACTAAAATTATATAAAACGGAGGCTTAATATGCCATTTAAAATAATAAGAAATGATATAACAAAAGTAAAAGCAGATGCAATCGTTAATACTGCAAATCCTAGCCCTATTGTAGGCGAAGGCACAGATTATCTTATATATGAAGCTGCAGGAAGGGATAATGTTTTAAAAGAAAGAGAAGCAATAGGTAGAATTAAACGCGGAGAAGTTGGTGTAACAAATGCCTATAATCTAGATGCAAAATATATTATACATACAGTTGGTCCTATTTGGGAAGATGGTAATAATAATGAATTTAAAATTCTAGAAAATTGTTACAAAAATTCGCTAAATAAGGCTAAAGAATTAGACTGTAAAACAATTGCATTCCCTTTGATTGCGACCGGAGTATATGGTTTTCCT
>CAVGYR010000046.1:5936-10396 GCA_963633325.1 uncultured Treponema sp. | reverse complement strand
GGTTTTCCTAAAGATAAAGCCCTTCAAATAGCTTTAAATGTATTTAATGAATTTCTTTTAGAAAATGATATGACAATTATTCTTGTTGTATATGATCAAAAGTCTTTCCAACTTTCTAGTAAAATTGTAGAAAAAATTGATGCCTATATCGATGCGAACTATGTTAGTATAGATGATAAGGCAAAATCAAATGAATTAAATAGTAATTCAAAAGATAATTTTGTAAACCAAAAGACATCTGATAAAATACAAATTGATCCTAATCTTCCTTTAGAAAAGCAATTAGAAAATATGGGCTTAAGTTTTAATAAAAAATTGTTCGAATTGATTGCTAAATCTAATATGACAAATAGTGAAATCTATGGAAATGTTAATATGGATAGAAAATTATTTTCAAAAATTATTAATGGTAGAAATTATCATCCTAAGAAAAAGACAGTATTGCAATTGTGTATTGGCCTTAAGTTGGATATAGAAGAGACAAAAGATTTACTTGCAAGAGCAGGTTATGCATTTTCTCCTAGCAGCAAATCTGATTTAATTATTCAAAAATTTATTATAGATAAAGAATATGATAGTTATGAAATTAATTCTACTTTATTCAGATACAATCAAGAAGTATTGTTTGAGTAGGAAGACTAATAAAATTATTTTTATAAAAATTAAAATTTAATCTTTCTGCACAGTAAGTACAGAAGGATTTTTTTATAAGTTATAGTGCTAATTATAAAGCATAGTCTATAAAATAAAAAACTTTTTCAAGCTTTAAAAACTAAAATGTCGCTTTATGTTCGACCCGAGACCTAATAATTTTGACTATAATAAAGGCGTAAATTAAGGAACAAGTTAAATAATATATTTTAAGATATGTTCATTAATTAAATATAAACAAATAGTTAATATAATTTAAAGAATAATTATTTGCGAAGCTTATTACGGAGGATTATATATGATTTTAGGCGCTTTAATTGGAGATATTGCAGGTTCAAAATATGAATTTGACAATATTAAAACAAAAGATTTTACACCAGTTGACGATGACTGCTGTTTAACAGATGATAGTATTATGACAGTTGCAGTTTGGGATATGTATCTTAACGGTTCATTAAGAAATAAAGATGAAATTATTAAAACATTCAAGAAATGGGGCCGTGAATATCCTAACGCAGGGTATGGTGGTAAATTTTTCTATTGGGTACTAGGTAAGGACACAAAGCCATACAATTCATGTGGTAATGGTAGTGCGATGAGAATTTCTCCTATTGGTTGGATTGCACAAAGTGAGGAAGATGTAAAAGAATTATCTTATAATGTTACAAGTGTAACTCATAACCACCCTGAAGGTATAAAAGGGGCTGAGGTTACTGCAATGTGCATTTATTATGCGCGAATTGGAAAAGATAAAGAATTTATTCGAAATTACGTAAGACAATATTACCCAGTAATTGATGAATTAGATTATGAAGAATTAAGAAAAAATTATGTACATGAATGGGAAATTTGCCAAGTTACAGTTCCACAAGCAATTTATTGTTTCTTAATTAGTAATTCATTTGAGGATTGTTTAAAAACAACAATATCGATTGGTGGAGACTGTGATACAACTGCAGCTATATCTTGTGCTATAGCGGAAGCTTACTACAAACATATTCCTGTGTCATTATTAGTTAGAACTTTGAAGGTTATCCCAGGGGATATTTTAAAGGTTTTAGAAAAAGTAGTTTATAAAACAACTCTAAATAGTAAATAGAAATTTTAAAATCACTAGTTTATTTAAAAATTTAAAATGCCAAAAATTTACTTTAGAAACTAATCAAATCAATTAAGCTTATGAGATTTATTCTTGTAAGCTTTTTTAAATATTAAATTAGACATTGTTTTATAAAAAGTGTTATAATTGTGTTATATCAAATTTGTAAAAATATGATTTTATATAAAAAGAAAGGAAAAGAATTTATTCTTTATAAAGTATATGATAATTTACCAAAACACAAAACAAGGTTTTATAGATGATGTAAAAGACAATTTAATTGCGGACAAAATCGAAGAAGAATTTAGAAATCACAATATTAATCATAATAATATTGCAGAATATAGGGCGTGGTCTAATTCATTAATGTATATGCGAAACGTTTTAGATGACAATAATATAGACAAAGAGTGCAAGATTGCAATCGAATACCAAATCCCTCTAACTAGTAAACGAGTAGATTTTTTAATTTCGGGTCTTGATGAATTAAATAACAAGAATGTCGTTGTAGTAGAACTAAAACAATGGGAAGATTCTGAAGTTTCTGAACAAGATTATTTAGTTAAAACATTCACAGGTGGCGCTAATCGTCTTGTAACTCATCCATCTTACCAAGCATATTCTTATGCAAAAATAATTTCTAATTTTAATGAAGATGTTTACAAAGACAATATTTCTTTATATCCATGTGCTTATTTACATAATTATAAAGAAGAAAATAGATCCCATATCGACAATGAATTCTACATGAATGCGACTAGCCTTGCGCCTATGTTTTTAAAGAATGATACGAAGAAATTTAGGGCGTTTTTAGAAAAATATATCGTTAAAAAAGCAGATGAAGATTTACTTTTTAAAATAGAAAATGGCAAATTAAGACCATCTAAGTCATTACAAGATAGTTTAAGTAAAATGTTAAAAGGTAACGAAGAATTTTATTTGATTGATGAACAAAAAGTAGTTTATGAAACAGTTAAAAAAACAGTCTCAAAAATTATCAAGAAAATTGATAACGGAACCTCTGATTACGGGAAATGCACAATTATTGTTAAAGGTGGACCAGGGACTGGTAAATCCGTAGTCGCAATCAAACTACTAGCTGACCTGATTTCAGAAGGGTATTCCGTAAACTATGTAACTAAAAATAGTGCTCCTCGCAACGTATATTTTAAAAAACTTAAAAAAGATAATTATAAAGCATCATATATTTCTGCTTTATTTAAGGGTTCAGGTTCGTTTGTTAATTGTAAAAAAGATACTTTCGATTGCTTAATAGTTGACGAAGCACATAGACTTAATATGAAGAGTGGTATGTTTCAAAATTTAGGAGAGAACCAAACGAAAGAAATAATACATGCGTCTAAAGTTTCGATATTCTTTATCGATGAGGACCAAATAGTTACGACAAAAGATGTCGGAAGTATTAAACTAATAGAGGAAAGTGCTAATGAAGAAAATAGTGCCGTTCTTAAAGGAGACGATTATACATTAGTTTCTCAATTTAGATGTGATGGATCGGATGGATATTTGTTATTTTTAGATAATTTACTAGGAATTAGAGAAACTGCAAACACTGAATTTGATTTTGAATATGATTTAAGATTATTTAATAGTCCTACTAAAATGCGTGAATCTTTAAGATTGTTAAATGAGAAGAATAACAAATCGCGTTTAGTTGCAGGATACTGTTATGAGTGGGTTAGTAAAAATAATAATGAATTATATGATATTAATTTAGAAGACGGGTTTAAAGCTAAATGGAATTTGAATAATACTGACACTTGGGCTATTGATGAAACTTCATTTGACCAAATCGGATGTATTCACACCTCACAAGGCCTTGAATTTGATTATGTAGGTGTAATTATAGGTAATGACCTAATTTATAATGATGGTAAAGTTGAAACTGATTATTTAAAGCGTGCTAAAACTGATAAATCATTATCAGGAATTAAATCAACTAAAAATTATAAGTTTGCAGATAGAATTATAAGAAATACCTATAAAGTTTTACTTTCTAGAGGACAAAAAGGATGCTTTATTTATACAGAGGACAAAGAACTTTTAAAATATATTTCTAAAATAACTCATAAAGATATTATTTATTAATCGAATTATTTTATATCCTTATTGTATGGTAAAATATAGATACAACTAGGAGGAATATTTATGTTTGAAGTCGAGAATAATAAAGTTTCTTATTATGAAGAAAATGAACTATTAGCTTATGTTACGTATCCGTTTATAGATCAAAATACTGTCTTAATTGATCATACGTTTGTAGATCCTGTTTTACGCCGAAAAGGTATAGCTTCTAAATTGTTAGAAGAAGCTTATAATGATATCAAAAGTAGAGGGCTTAAGGCGAAACTAAGCTGTACATATGCGATTAATTATTTTGATAAACATGAAGAATTAAATGATATTTTAATATAATTAAAAGGACTATAAATACTAAATTTATAGTCCTTGTTTATCTTTATAATAGTCTTTTACAAAAGAATAGGCATTTAAAGAGATAACTGAGATTAAGATGAAATATAGAGGAATAATTAAAATTATACTGATAGTTTGATTTGTTAGAGTTACAATAATAGCTGAGATTATTGATAATATTAAAGTTATTAAAAGAGTACCTAAAACAAGGTAACTGATATTTTTAAATGTAAAAATTTGTTTAAATGTTATCGATTTTTGACTTCTTGATAAA
>CAVGYR010000046.1:3376-5926 GCA_963633325.1 uncultured Treponema sp. | reverse complement strand
GGTTAAGAAAGCGCCTATTGGGAAAAGACCTAATAAATAAGTTACAAGAGCTACAAGCGATATATTTAACAAATAGTTAATTATAGATACAACTAATAATTTAGATAATGTAACTTTCATCTTTAACTCAGATTTAATTTTAATTTTAGAGTAAAAATAAGCGACTAAAAGCCCAAACAAAAAAATACATGCAAAAGATATAAAACCATTAATTAATGATGATGTAGTTGTATCTAGAGAAGAAGCTAAATCTTCTGTATAATTTGTCTCACCAATTACCGAAACCAGGGCATTTTTAAGGGCATTAGATAAGAACGATTTAGAAAATAGAGTCTTTAAGACTGACCAAAAATTATTCCATGGCAAATTTTTAAATTCGTCTAGAATAGTATTTTTGAATGCACTTATATTAAATGAGTCGGTACTAGTTATCTTAGAATCGATGATTTGTGCTAATGCATTCAAATTATTTTCAGTCTTATTTATGAAGCTTGCGACTCCGATAAACAAACCTATACATAGTATTGCAAATGTCGGAAGGTAATATTTCATGCTATGTATGAAATTTAATAAACACTTTTTTATAATCATATTATATCCTCAATTTATTTTATGATAGCACAAAACAGAAAAAATTACTTAATTTTTATGAGTCTTTTTTTTGTGATACTTTTTCCATAACTTATTCTTTTTGTGCTGTTTTTTCCATTTAGTAAAGAACTTACTTTATATAATTCAATTGGTGATTATATGAAAGTATTAAATATAAATTCGCGTTCAGTGACGCTTGAACTTAAAAACGAAAAACCTTATTTTTCTTTAGTTGAATTTGATATTTATTTAAATGATAAATTTATAAGAAAAGAAAATAAAAATGTTTTCACATTATTTGGTTTAATTCCTGATACAAATTATAAATTAAAAGCAGTTGGTGAAATAAATATACGAACTTTAAAAGAAGAAAATACAATATATTTAAGTGATTTTAACCCTTATAAAGATGGAATAAATGATGATACAATATTTATTCAAAGTGCGATAATGTTAACACCAAATGGCGGTACGTTAGTTATTGAAAAAGGCACCTACTTAGTTACAAGTCTCTATCTTAAATCAAATATAAATATTTATTTTGAGGATGGGACTAAAATTCTAAGCGAAACTAGTAGAAGAAAATACCCAATTCACCCACAAAACACCGGTGTAGGTATATGGGAAGGGTCTGAGGTAGATAATTTTGCGTCTACATTTAATTTTGTTAATGTAGAAAATGTTACAATTTACGGAAACGCGGAAATTGATTGCCGCGCGGAAGAAGGGGATTGGTATATTAACCACCGCGAAAAAAATATTGCCTGGAGGGGCCATGCAATATTTAGTTATAATGCGAGTAACATAAATATAATAGGTTTATACATACATAATACGCAATCTTGGGCAGTTCATCCGTATTTCTCTAGAAATCTCGTATTTTATAATTTATTTATTAAAAACAACATTTCTATGCCTACAACAGACGGAATTGACCCGGATTGTTCTAGTGATATTATAATTAAAGGTTGTAAATTTTCAGTAGGGGACGATTGTATAGCAATAAAATCTGGAACTTATGAACTAGCTAAAAAAATACAAGAACCTTCTAAAAACATATTAATAGAAAATAATTATATGACTAATGGTCATGGCGGCGTTGTTTTTGGCTCGGAATCTAGTGGCGGAATATATAAGATAACGGTAAAAAAGTGTGTTTTTGAAGATACTGATAGAGGCCTTAGAATTAAAACAAGAAGAGGAAGAGGAAATATTGGGCAAATAGATAATATTATTTTTGATAATATTTATATGAACAATGTTTTAACACCATTTGTAATAAATAGTTATTATAATATGGGTCCTAAAGGAGGCCATACTGAATACGTTTGGACTACTAAAAAATTACCTGTTGATGAATTTACACCAGTTCTAGGGAAATTTTGTTTTACAAATATGAGATGCGAAAATGTTAGTATAGCGGCCGGGGTATTTTTAGGCTTACCTGAAAAACCAATTGAAGAAGTAAAACTTAAAAATGTCGTATTTTCCTACAATGAAGGCGCTAACGAGGGGATTCCATGCATGATGGAACACCCATTCAAAATGAAAAGAAGAGGCATTTATTGTCTTAATGTTAAAGATTTAATTTTAGATAATGTTAAATTCGATAAAATATTAGGACCTGATTATATAAAGGAGGAAACAAAATAATGATTTTAAGTGCTTTAAGTAATTTAGCTTTTACATGTAATGCCGTATTACCTATTATATTAATGATTTTAATTGGTTATTTTTTAAAACGTATAAAACTACTACCTGATGAATTTTGGAAAATGGCTAACAAATTATGTTTTAAATTATGTTTACCTGCAATGTTATTTATAAACATTTATAATGTATCAGATATTACAGGTATTGCAAAACAATGGAAGATTGTATTATTTTGTGTAATCGCAATCCTAATAATTTTCTTTTTAGGATTAATATTTGTAAAATTATTTGTGCCAGATGACAAAC
>CAVGYR010000046.1:0-3366 GCA_963633325.1 uncultured Treponema sp. | reverse complement strand
TAATTTTGCAATGTGTATTTAGATCTAATTTTGCAATTATCGGTGTATCACTTGCAGAATCTTTGTCAAATGGCTTAAATGAACCAGTTGCACTTGCGGCTATAATATCAGCTATATCAATACCATTATTTAATGTACTTGCAATAATAAGTTTATCTATATTTGTTAAGGATGAAGGTAAAAAGGTAAGTCCTAAAGAAATTGTATTAAAAATTATTAAAAATCCATTAATAATTGGTGTATTCTTAGGTATTTTAATGTTAGTATTTAGAGCCTTGTTATCAATAAATAGAGAAACGCCATTGTTTACTATTAAAACAAATTTGCCATTTTTATATACAACAATAAATAATTTGAAATTAGCTGCTACTCCATTAGCGCTACTTGCACTTGGAGGGGACTTTAAATTTAGTGCCATTTCTAAACTTAGAAAACAAATTATTGCAGGAGTTTTAGGCCGCGTTGTTATTACACCTGTAATTTGTTTATTAGCTATTTATTTTATCAATAAAAATAACTTCTTAAGTGTTGAAAATAGTATATGTTTCCCTGCTTTAATTGCCTTGTTTGGTACCCCTGTAGCTACATCAAGTGCACCTATGGCTAGCGAAATGGGAAATGATGAAGAATTAGCCGGACAACTTGTCGTATGGACGTCTGTAGCTTCGGTATTAACTTTATTTATTATCATATTTACATGTTCATCAATCGGAATTTTTAATTAAATTAGGGCATAAGGCCCTTTTTTAATTTGATAAGAAAGAATTTTTTTTCATAATTTGATTAAGTCAATACTATTTGTTATAATAACTTAGAAACAGGAGTAAATATATGAGTATTTTCATGAATGTATTTGCACTCGTAATGATGGTGCTTATATTAGTTTTCTTTATATTTAATCGAAATTTAATTGTAAAGATTAACAAATTATATCTTTTATTAAATTTCGTAATTGTTTTAGGAATTGTTTTTGATATTTTATTATTATATTTCTCAAGGACAAACAGGGGCTTTGTAGGAACATTTAAGTTTACCGCAAGAATTTATTTAATTTTACTAACATGTGACTCATACGTGTTAAGTATTTACTCCGCTAATATTTTATACGATAAAAAGAAGAATAATTTTCATAAAGTCTTAATAATTTCTTCAGTAATTTTTTCAATAGCTTTAATTCTTATATTATGTCTTCCTTTAGGCTTAGAAACCGACATTAATGGGCAAAGATATATTATTGGGAGTGCATTATATGTATCTTATTCGTTTTCTTTTGTATTCATGATTTTGTCGGCAGTTTTACTTATATTAAATAGACATTTAATTAACAAAAGAAAGATATTAGCTATTGTAATTTATATTTGTTTATGGACTTTTGTAACAGGTCTTCAAATTGTTTTAAATTTCGTTGAAACTAACGGACAGGCAATATATTTTGGTCGCCTTGTGTCTACAATAGGCAATTTGTCAATTTTTGCCCTTATTGAAAATCCTCAAAATGACACCGAATCTGAATTTGGAATTTTAAATGATACAGCTTTTAGAAAATATGTTGAAAATAATCTAGATAATGACTATATAATCTTAAATGTCGATAAAAAGCACTTTAAAAGTTATGACGATATAAAAGAATTACTACGTTCAATTCTTTTAATAAGTGATCATAAAAATAAAGTTTTTAAATATGAACCTTATACCTATATATTTGTTGAAAAAAGAAAAAATAGTGATGAATTAAGAAATGCAATAATCAATAAGATTGATCATCATGTAAAAAAGAATAATTTTATTCATTTCCATATTACCGTATTACCTCAATATATATTTATTGAATCACCTGCTAAATTAGTTAATTACATTGATACAATTATCTCAAAAGTCACATATGATAATTACGTGACTATATTAACGGAAAATGATATTCGCGTAATTGAAGAATATATTGAAATTTCAAACGAAATCAATTTTGCGATCAAAAATGATATGATCCTTGTAAACTATCAAGGTATAATTGATACAAAAAATGCTAAATTTGTATCAGCTGAGGCGTTAGTGCGTTTAAAAGATAAGCGTGGCAATATTATTCCGCCATATAAATTTATTCCGATTGTTGAAGAAGACGGAAGAATTGTTGAATTATCCGATAAAATATTCGAACATGTTTGTATCTTTATAAAACATAATAATTTAGATGATTTAGGACTTAAATATATTGAATTTAACCTTTCGGCTAAACAATTTAATGACTATAAATTAGTTTCTAAATATGTTGATATTGTTAAAAAATATAATATTGATCCTAAATATATTAATTTTGAAATTACCGAAACTGCAACAAGTGACACTAAAAAAGTTGTTCAAATAATGAATGAATTTAAACAATATGGTTTTACTTTCTCACTAGACGATTTTGGTACTGGCAACTCAAATCTAAATTACATTATCGATATGCCTGTAGACATTGTAAAGTTTGATAAAACGATGGTTGATGCTTATTTTAATAATAAATTTGCCAAAATTGTTATTGATGAATCAATTGATATCGTAAAGAAATTAAACAGAAAAATCGTATTTGAGGGAATTGAGACAAAAGAAGAAGTTGAAACTGTTAAAAATTTAGGTGTTGATTTCATTCAAGGTTATTATTATGCTAAACCATTAGACGAAGAAGAATTCTTGAAATTATTAGCACAAAATAAATAAATTGCATATAATTTACTTAAAACTTAGTTAGATATTTTGTCTAATTAAGTTTTTTCTATATAATTTGTCCTACAATTAATGATATAATAAAACTATATAAAGAGGTGTTACTATGGGTAAATCTACCGATATCGCAAAAAAGAATTTTGAAAACAATATAAATAATGCTCGTGAAGGAGTTCAACTTTTTAAGGATGTAAAATATTATACTATTGACGTTTTTAAAAAAAATATCAAAAAGAAAGAGACTGCAGCTGAAAATATAAGTCGCTTTCTTGATATCAGAGAATTTGAAAATCTATTAATCCCTTTCTATTTTGAGTGTATCCATTTAGAAAATGGTGTAGTTGTATTAGACAAAAAGAAATATGAAAACAATATTGATGAGTTCTTAGATAAAATGGCATATAATCCGAGGGAAGATGAAGATTTTAAAAAAGCACATAAGGATGACCCAGAGATCGATGAACTTGGTTTAGACATATATGATAGATATTATTACAATCAATTAGAGCCATATTTTGATAAATTTTATAGTTATAACGAAAAAGCTAATAAGGCCAATTATGATTTCTTAACTAAAGAAAGAAAATTTAGTGTTGAAGACTTTTTCGCATTACAATTTTCTTATACTGCTCAACAAGCTATAATGCAAAGTGTATCTAA
>CAVGYR010000045.1:1808-13127 GCA_963633325.1 uncultured Treponema sp. | reverse complement strand
GCTAAGACGGTTCCCTCTCAAGGAACAATCACGGGTTCGACTCCCGTCTCGACTACCAAATAGTAAGCTGAGGAATCTAGTTCTACAATAGAAATCTATTATATTCCTAGATATTTTGTTATAAGGGAAAATTTAAATTTGACCCGTCATAGAAAGATGAGATAGCAACTAAAATGTTGCTATTTTTTATATTTTTCTACAGTATTATAAGAATAAAATAAATTTTAATTGTTAAATTAGGATATAAATAAAATTTTAGGTCTATTCTTAAATAATTATAGTAATTCTTTTATATTCATTATAAAATAAATAAAGATTACATGTTGAGGAAATATCATGAAAGATAATGTTACAAATATTGCCAATTTTTTAAAAGATATTATTTATGAAAAAGGTGAAACTTATTTAGAAGATGAACCATACGAAGTTTATAAAGAATTAGTAAAAGCTAATATTTGCAAGAAAGAAACAGCAGCCTCTATATTACATCTTTTTGTATGTTTTGAATCTAAAGATTTTAGTAAAATAGAAGATAAAGAGATTTTGTCTAAATCTATTCAAAAGAAATGTAATTTTAAAAAGGGAGTGGCAGATTTTCTTACTGAAATTTTAATTTCTTTATATTCTATAGATAATAAAAACAATTGGAAAAAGAATGAATTTATAGGACTAAAAGAATTTTTAAACGAAGAGTTTAATTTTTCTTGGCATGGCTATAGTGTTTGGGACAATGGGAATGTAACACTAGATTGTAATTATGATGCTAAAATTGTTTTAAAGCCTACTAATAAAATAAAAAACGATGAAAATCTTGCACAAGAATTAAAAAAGAATGCATTTTTAACAAAAGAACTAATTTACGATTATTTTAGTGTAAAAATAAAAAAATGTTTAGATGATGATTCTGAATATTATTGTACATGTGAAGAATATTATGAACCTATTGTAGAAGATTATTATGATAATCTAGAATATATTTTAAAAGATTGGTGCAAAGAAAATGGCTTTGAATTTATTTCTTGTGAAGGAAATGGTGTAACAGGTGATTACGAACCTAAATATAGTGGGCATTGGTATTAAAAATTAAGATGAACGCTAAAGTTTTGCCTAAGGAATTTTCAACACGAGCCGCGCAAAATAAACATTTCCACCTATCTGTATTATTAATCTAATTTGTTTAAGATAAAATATATTCTCTAAGCTAAACACTAGAAGAAAGTTGAATTCAGTTGCTTTCAATTTGTAGATAACTGAACTTTTTTATGATACAATATTATTGGTGATAAAAATGTCAGAAAAAACTTCAATTAGATATTTTAATAAAAAGCCTGTTAGATCAAGATGGGATATGGAATCTTCATCTTGGTTTGTTTGTGCTATAGATTTAATATCAGCAGTTGTTGAAACATCAAATCCAAGAATATATTGGTATACATGCAAAAGAAGAAACAGTGAGTTAGTAACAATTTGCAAGCAACTTAAAATGACTGCTTCTGATGGTAAGGTTTATGATACAGATTGTTTATCAATTAAAGATTTGGAGATTTTTTTAGATGTTCTTCCTAAAAAGCATAGAAGTATTTTAAAAGAATGGCTTAAAGGAAATAATGATCCACTAGATGAACAAAGTAAAAAGAAAGCCTATGATTTAATAAATTCTAGAATGATTTCTAATATAGAAATTGGTACAACAAAAGGATTACAACAAATTCATTCATATCTATTTGAGGGACTTTATGATTTTGCAGGTAAGATTAGAGATAAAAACATTTCAAAATGTGGTTTTATGTTTGCGAATGCTTTGTATCTACCTGATATTTTGAATGACATTGATAAGATGCCTGAAAATACTATAGAACAAATAGTAGATAAATATGTTGAAATGAATATTGCTCATCCATTTATGGAAGGAAATGGTAGATCGACAAGAATATGGTTAGATCAAATATTAATTCGTTCTTTAAAGAAATGTGTTAATTGGGCAAATATTGATAAAAAAGAATATTTGTCTGCTATGAGTGTGTCACCGTACAATTCTCAAAAAATATTTTTGTTGATTAACAATGCTTTAACTAGTGATTTTGAAAATAGAGAATTGATTATTAAAGGTATTGATTATTCTTATTATTATGAAGAAATTGATAATTAAAAATAATAGATTTATTTCCTAAAAAAACTTCTTAATCTTGTCATACATTTTGTTATATAATTAGATTAACAAAAGTGAGGTTATATTTATGGGTAAATTTATAGATGTATTAAATAATATACAAAATAAATATATAGAAAATAAAAAATTAGTTGAAGATTCTACAGAGCCTAAAGAAGACGAAAAAGTAGAAGATTCGGTTAAACGTGAACTAAATGGTGATATAGCACATGAACAAATAAATAATGTTTACTATCCTAAAATGGTAAATTTATTTCAAGTATTATGTTCAGAACTTACAAACGAAGAATTTAGACTTCTAGAAGTTAAAATTGATGAAATAAAAGGTAAAGATTATTTATATAATTATAAGAAGAAATTAATCGCAAATTCTGCTAAATTTAAAGGAATGAAACCTGAAGAACTTAGATTAGAAGATTTTTATGATCAACTAAAATCAGGATTCTTCCATGACAGAATTGCTGACTTCACTACATATCTTGAAGATTTAATTGGGCCTGATAGATGCGATAAAATTGCGGATAAAGCTCTTTCATACGATCCTTTAAAAGATAATTATGTTCATGATTTTGATTCGATTGTAAAATCTGCTAAAGAGGCATTAAGCGCTGATCCTACTATAAGTGAAGAAGATAAGACAAAATACGCTAATTTATTAGATGAAATAAATGAATTAGAATTTGTATCTCGTTCACAAGATGAACGTTTCCCTACAAAATGTAGTTCTTTAGCGAATAAGGTTATTGCTGCTAGCAACACTAAATATATTAAAGATAATAATTTAGAAGACCTATATGTTCAAGATAGATCTGATATCAACTATAACCCTAATGTTATCGATAATGAAAAATTAATCGAAAAAAGGGTTAAGTATGAATTTAAATTAGAAGATGATTACAAGAAAGACATTATAAATGTTTATAATAAAATGGAATCACTTGGTCTTCTTGACAATGAATTTATTTTCGAACAAGGTACAAAAATTTATGGTTTTCAACATTTCTATGATGCAAGAGAAAGCCTAAGAGAAGCTATCGAAAATAAAGATTATAAGAGCCTTGAAGAAAAGAAAGATAAATTCGTTAAAGAACACAATAATCTAAGAGAAATGTATGCTTATATAAAAGAAGTCATGAATCCTGATTATTTATCATTCCCAGGAAATATGACTAACTTTAGAACAAGTTATGTTCCTAAGGATTTATCAACAGATTTACCTGTTAATGCTAGTTTAAACGGATATTATTACGTTTTCTCTAGTATGAAAGCTGCTAATATCAAGATAGAAGAATTTATTGATAATCCTATACTTGCATGTAAGAAAATTGTTGATATCTTATACAAAAAAGATGAATTAGATAACGCCCTTCAAGGACTTAATCGCGAAGAGAGGATAATGCGTTGTTTTAGTATTAGAAATTATCCTACTGTACGTGCTACATTCCGTTTTGTAGAAAATATTGTATGTCATGAGAAAAAATTCAATGCTAAAAATGCATTCGAATATTCATTATTTGTTGGTGAAGATGATAGAAACACAGGATATAATAGAGGTTATGCTGATTTCTTCTTAAAAGATTATACTGATAAAACATTATTAAATTTAATTTTAACTCATAACGAAGATTATGAATTCTCTAAACTTCATGGAGAAGATCTAGTCACAAAAGACGGTCTTCATAAGATAAAAGCTTTCGATACTAAAGCTTATGTTGACACACACGATGTTAATGTAGACGATTTAATTGATTATTCTAAGAAATTACTTGTCCAAATTAAGTCTGTTAAAGATACAGGAATTCTAGATTTAGATTCTAACAAATTAAATGTGCCATTTAATGAAGACACTTATAATGGTATGTTAGTTGATTATTATCAAAATTTAGCCATGGCTTTATTTGATTTGACTAAATTTAAGGATTTGTCGATTGAAGAATTCGATAAAATTGATACTTTCTTAAATAAACCAAGAGAATTATTATCGGATTTAGGTTTTAGTGAAAAAGAAATGCTTAAATTTGAGGCTAACTCTATAGAACCTAAATTCTATAAAGAATGTAGAAATAACCAAAAGTTCTATAATGCATTAGATAAATTTAATGCTAAATTTGGTTTGAAGTTAAATAAAGATATCTTTAGTGAAATTCACAATATTGATTTTAATCAAAATGAATTCTTCAAGGATAAATTTGTTGAAGTATTTAATACAATTTATAAAAATTGTGAAAATACTCCTAAAACATTTAGTGATGGCAAATTATTAACTGATTCACAAGCCTTAGAAGAATTTAGCACTGAATTTAATAATTTATGCAAAATAGGCTTAAATGATTTATTAAAAAATAATGAACTAAGTCCTTTAGAAACTATGACAAATAGTGAGAAAGTCAAAATGTTTGAAAAAGCATTTGGAGTTAATAGAATTCTAGATGTTAAAGATTCTAATAGATCATTTAGAGACATAAACAAAGAAGGATTTGCAAATTTAAGCAATTATGATAAAGGCGTATTATTCTATAGTGCAAACGAAAAAATCAATGAATGCTTAAATAAATTTGATGAAAATAAAGAATACAATGCAGATACTAAGAAGGCCTTCTTACAAAGTTACCGAGAAGTTTATCAAACAATGAACCAAATTCACAACAGAAGATGGTTTATAAAAATGATTATGCATCATAAACAATATAAACAAGAGAAAAAGGCAATTAATGATACTTTATCATTAGTTTCTAGAAAACTTAAAGTCGAAAAAGATGTTGTTAAACAATATTTTAGTAAAAAAACAGATACTTTATATTCAGGTACTAGAAAAGAATATGAAGAAAATCCTCAAAACACAAAAATATATGAATATGATGATGCAATCAAAGTTAGTAATACAATTACAAAAGTAACTAATAATATTAATAATAAATATAATCTAGAAAGCGAAACTTTTGATATTGTATTACGTGATAGCTTTGTCAAAAACGAAGTTCAAAATGATCAAAGAAAGAATATTGAAAATATTGATTTAGAATCTACGAAATTAGAAAATAAGGTAGAAAATATTGAAGTAGAGAACAAAAAAGAAAAAGAAATTAATAAATAATTAATTTTAATGGTGCTAAATATCATATTAATTTATGACATTAGTACCTTTTCTTTTTGTAAAAAGGTCTTGATTTAAAGGCGTTAGTTTTGATATAATAAAAACATCTTAAGAGAGTAGATTACCTCAATAGAGGTTATGATTTCGTCATCACGGAGAAATCCCGGAATCATATTAAATATCAAGACTTAAGTATGATTTCATACTAAGTCTTATTGACAAGTATGAAAATACTTGTTTTTTTTACGGAGGGTTTTATGGAAAAAGAAAAACGAGCGTTTGAAACTTTAAATTTTGATTCTTTAAAACAAGATTATGAATGTAATTTTGAAAACGGATTAAATAATGATGAAGTTTCTAAAAGACAAGAAAAATATGGAAAAAACGAACTAAAAGAAAAAGAAAAGGATTCATGGTTTAAGATTTTTATCTCGCAACTGAAAGATCCGATGATCTATGTATTATTTGCGGCTATATTTGTTACAATCATCGTATCAATTTATGATACAGTTAAATGCGTGAGAAGTGGAGAAAAATTTAATTTTCTTAGCGTTGGTGATTGGCCAGATGTAATAATTATTTTAGCCGTTATTTTAATTAATGCCCTTATCGGTACTATTCAAGAAATTAAGGCTAATACAAGTCTTGATGCCTTAAAGAAGATGTCAAGTCCTGAATCATTAGTTATAAGAGAAGGAAAAAGAATTAAAATTAAGGCTAGCGAATTAGTTCCTGGTGATTTAGTTGTTATCGAAGAAGGAGACACAATTGGCGCCGATATCCGTCTAGTTGAATCTATTAACTTAAAATGTAGTGAATCTAGTTTAACAGGTGAATCGGTTCCTGTTGAAAAAGATGCTAATATCGTATTTAGTGATAGTGTAGGAATTGGGGATAGAACAAATTTATGTTTTATGTCGACAACTGTAACTTATGGTAGAGGTAAAGGTATTGTTGTTTCTACTGGTATGAACACAGAAATTGGTAAGATTGCTGACGCATTAGATGATGCGACTGACGAAGAAACACCATTACAAAAAGTTTTAGCTAAATTATCTAAATTTTTAGGGTATTTAACTTTAGGTATTGTTATTGCAGTATTACTTGCAGAATTTGTTTGGATTTTTATTGACGGAAATCAAAGTAAAGTTGATTCATGGATTGATGCTGTACTTTCAGCTATATCTCTAGCCGTAGCTGCTGTTCCTGAAGGATTAAGCGCGGTTGTAACTATCGTATTATCTTTAGGCGTACAAAGAATGGTTAAAGCTAATACTATCGTTAGAAAATTACCATCAGTTGAAACTCTTGGTGCAGTAAGTGTAGTTTGTTCTGATAAAACAGGTACATTAACACAAAACAAGATGACTGTAGTAGAAGCTTATACAAATAATTCTTATTATAAAGAAAATGATTTTAATAAAGATAATAATGATGAAATGTTACGCTTCTTAGCTCGTGGTATGTCTTTATGTTCTAATGCGACTGTTGATGAAGGTTCATTTGGAGATCCTACTGAAATTGCTTTAGTTGCTTTTGCAAATAATTTTGAAATGCATAAAAAAGATTTAGAAGGTGTTAACCCTCGTGTAGATGAACTACCTTTCGATTCTGTTAGAAAGATGATGTCTACAAAACATAAAGATAATGATAATACAATCATTTATACTAAAGGCGCACTTGATTCTATCTTAGCTCATACTACTTATATTTTAGAAAATGGCGTAGTAAGAGAAATAACTAAGTCAGATTTAGAAAATATTAATAAAGCTAATGCTTATTTTGCAGATAACGCTCTTCGTGCTTTAGCTCTAGCTTATACTACAAAAGACAATATTGATGAAAATGATTTAATATTTGTCGGTCTTGTAGCTATGATAGACCCAGCTCGTGAAGAAGCCGGTCCTGCTGTTGCTAAATTTAAAGAAGCTGGAATTGTTACAGTCATGATTACTGGTGACCATAAGGATACAGCTTATGCAATTGCTAAAAAATTAGGAATTGTAGAAAGAAAAGAAGACTGTTATACAGGTGCTGATGTCGATTCGATGAGTGAAGAAGAATTAAGAGAATGCGTAAAGAGCGCTCGTGTATTTGCTCGTGTATCTCCTACAAACAAAGTTCAAATTGTCCGTGCTTTCGAGGCTAATGGTAATATTTGTGCCATGACAGGGGACGGTGTTAATGATGCGCCTAGCTTAAAACAAGCTAATATTGGTATTGCGATGGGTATCACAGGTACTGATGTAGCTAAAGGTGCGGCTGATATGGTACTTGTAGATGATAACTTTGCTTCAATTGAAAAAGCAGTTGAAGAAGGAAGAGGAATGTATGCAAATATCAAGAAAACAGTTATCTTCTTATTATCTTCTAATATTGCAGAAGTATTAATTATGTTCCTACTTATTTTAGTAGGATTACCTGCCCCATTAATTGCTATCCACTTATTATGGATTAATCTTGTAACTGACTCCCTACCTGCTATTGCGCTTGGTATGCAACCAAAAGAAAAAGATGTTATGAAACAAAAGCCAAGAGATCCTAATGAAGGGATATTTGCAAATGGTGGTTTAACTGTTACTCTTGTTTACGGCGCAATTCTAACAATTGGTGTAATTTTAGCTTACTTTATTCCTGCTTGGGAAAATGGTGTTTCAGGTCTTGTTAATGTTAAAAATTATTATGAGACTAATGAAAGTATCTTACATCAAGCACAAACTATGGCCTTTACAGCTCTTGCATTTGGTGAATTAATTCATATGCTTGGTATGTCTGATGTTAATCACTCATTTATTCATGTGTTTAAAGATAAGAACTATATGATGGCTATTGCATTTATTGCTGGTGTATTATTACAATTATTAGTAATTGAAGTTCCTGCAGTTCGTGCGGTATTCTCTACAGAAAATTTAGATTTAACAGAATGGATTTGGACAATGTTAGTTTCATTCATTCCTCTAATTTTACATGAACTTATCGTTTTAGTTAGATATATTATGGCACGCAAAAATAAATAAATTTTTATTAAAAGATTGTGGCATTGGTCATAATCTTTTTTTAAAACAAAAAAATGATGTATAATGGTTTTGCGAGGTATTTTATGGAAATAAAAGAAGGTTACCTAGATTATTTAGGTTATAAAACATATTATCGAATTGTTAATCCTAATGGAAAAAATATACCACTTTTAATGTTACATGGTGGACCTGGTTCAACTCATAATTCTTTTGAATTATTTGATGAATTAGCTTATACGACTGATCGTCCTATTGTAATGTATGATCAACTAGGATGTGGTAATTCTATTATCGAAAAAGGACATGAAGAACTTTGGACAAAAGAAACATGGGTTAATGAATTAATTAATTTACGTGAAAAACTAGGTCTTAAAGATGTTCATCTTTTAGGGCACTCATGGGGAGGAATGTTATTAATCATTTATATGACTGACTATGCGCCTAGTGGTGTAAAATCTATCACATTATCATCGACATTGTCTAGTGCCTCCCTTTGGGAAGAAGAATGTCATCGTTTGATTAATTTAATAGACCCTAAATATAGAGATTTACTTTTAAAATATGAAGAATTGAATGATTTTTCATCTCTTGAGGTTAGTGAAGCTATAAATTATTATTATGATAAATTTGTTTTTAGTAAAACTGACAGTGACCCTGAATGCTTAACACGAAAAAAACCAGATTCAAGTGAATCATATATTACAGCTTGGGGTAAAACCGAATTCAAGCCTACAGGAACACTTAGAGACTATGAATATACTGACAAATTACATCTTATCAAATGTCCGACACTTATATGTAGTGGCGCAAATGATGAATCTACACCTTATCAAAATAAAGTAATGTTTGATATTATTAACGCGAATAAGAAATGGATATTATATAAATATAGTAGACATCGTACTTATTTTGAAGAACATGATTTATATATGAAGAATTTAGCTGAATTTTTAAATTCAAACGACTAAATTAAGATTGATTATATGACAAAATTAGATTTAATAACTGGATTTTTAGGAAGTGGAAAGACTACATTTATTAAAAATTATGTAGAATATTTAAAAAGTAAAGGCGAAAACGTTTGTATTATTGAAAATGATTTTGGGGCAATAAACGTTGATTTATTACTCGCAAGTAGTTTAGATATTGATACCGAAATGATAATTGGAGGATCAGATTTAGATTGCCATAAACGTCGCTTTAAAACAAAACTTATTTCTTTAATTCATAAGCATTATGATCGTATAATTATTGAACCGTCAGGAGTTTATGATACTGATGAATTTTTCGATACTGTTTACGAAGATGTCATTTACGACAATTATGAAATAGGCAATGTATTTTGTATATATGACATAAATACAAAAAATTTAAGTGAAGAAGATGCCTATATATTTGTATCTGAATCGGCTAATTCATCTAAAATTATTGTCACAAAAAGAGATAATTTAGATTTAAAAGTTGATTTAGATTATATAAATCAACTTCATAAAAAGTTTCAATCGAGTCGTACTTTTACTACAAGCGACATAGTTTATAACGATAACATGAATTTTGACCTCATTATTAATGCAGGGTACAAATCGGCAGATCACATAAAGAAACAAGTAATTATGAAAAATGATTACGAAACATTATATATATTAGATAAAGATATTAAATTAAATGATATTGATAAGATAAAAGACGAAATATTTTGTGAAAAATACGGGGAAATCTACCGAGTAAAAGGTTTTATTTTTGATGATATTTATTATGCGATAAACTTAACACAAAACGAAAAAAAGATAGAACCTATAAAAAATGGGCAAAAAGTAATAATTATAATTGGTAAGAATTTAAAAAAGGAATTAATCGAAAATATTTTTAGTTTTGGAAATAACAATTCAAAAAGTTGATATTTTAATATATAATATTATTGTATTTTAGAAAGGATTTTATTATGGATAAAAAATTAAGAATTGCAATTGTAGGTGCAGGTCCTGCTGGTTTAGCAGCTGCTAAAGATTTATTAACTGCTGGATGCGATGTTGATATATATGAAAAAGAAAATTTTGCTGGAGGGGTAATGGCTTTTGGTATCCCTGCTTTTAGAATTAAATTAGATGCAGTTAACAAGTCAATAGATCCAGTTAAGAATTTAGGTGGTAATTTTATTTTTAATAAAGATTTAAAAGAATCTGATTTCTTAGAACTTGCCAAAGAATATGATTATGTTTATTTAGCATTCGGTTTAACTAAGGTTAGACATCTAGGAATAAAAGGCGACGATTTAGAAGGATCATTAAATGCACTTGATTTCTTAAGAGAATTCAATTTTTGTGACAAGTTAAATATTACACACGATAAACCATCTTTACATGGAACTGTTGTAGTAGTAGGCGCTGGTAATGTTGCAATGGACGGTGCTAGAAGTGCTGTTAGATGTGGAGCTGAAAAAACTATTATTGTATATAGAAGAAGTGTTGAAGAAGCACCTTGTACTCCTCAAGAAATGAAACAAGCTGTTGAAGACGGCGTTGAGATGAAGTTCTTAACTAACCCTGTTGAAATTTTAGGCGAGGCAGGTAAAGTCGTAGCTTGCAAGTGTGAAGTTATGAAATTAGGAGAACCAGATGAAAGCGGCAGAAGAAGTCCTATTGGAACAGGTGAATTTGTAACAATTCCTTGTGATTACGTAATTTCAGCTATCGGTCAAATTCCTGATAAATCAGTTTGGAATGTTGGCAAAATTCAAACAAATCATGATTACGTGGCTTCAAGTGAAAACTTCGGAGAAGCATTCCGCACAAACATCCCTAATATTTTCACGGGTGGAGATGTCGTTAAGGGCGCTAAAACAATTGGTGTAGCTCTTAAATGTGGAAAAGACTTTGCTAAATACGTTTTAAGCCAAAACAATTAGAATTTTTTGCTTATAGAACAAATCTATAAGCATTTATTCTATAAAAAAAGGTGATTTTATGACAAAATATACAATTAATGAAAATGATATTTTACAAATATCGAAAGAGATAAATATTTATAAGAATAGATTC
>CAVGYR010000045.1:0-1798 GCA_963633325.1 uncultured Treponema sp. | reverse complement strand
CTTATTTCTAAACAATCAAATTTAGTTTATTTATCTTTAGGATGTTTTTGTCTTGAGATTTTATATTTAATAATGTTGTATTTTTCATTAAAGAGAACTCTAAAACAAGTACAAACTGCATTTCTAGAACTATATCCTTCAGGTGAACAAATAATAGAACTTACATGTAAAGATAATCAAATCTATATGCATGATGTTATTCTTAATACTAATACAAAAATTTCTAAAGACAATATTAAGAAAACTACTTTATTAAAATCCATAATTTTATTTAAATTAGTTGATAAAACATATATTTATTTTTATAGAAATGATTCAGTATTAAAAGAATTAGGAATGTAGATAATTGAAATTTAATAGCACTAAGTATATTTTTGCTTAGTGTTTTTTTTATTTAAAAAAATTAAAAAAATCTCTCACATAAAAATTTTTTTTAGAATAGAAATATTTCAAAATTAGTGTTCTAAGAAGTTTAATTTTAAACTACAGTCCCTACTTTGGTAACAATTTCTAGTAAATTACTATTGAAGGAGGAAATACGGAAAATAATAGTAATTATTTAATTTCAAAACATCCTGTAAAACTGTTAGTTAAGTTTGCATTTCCATGCATTTTGTCACTTTTAATAAGTGCTTTATATAATATCGTTGACCATATATTTATTGGAAACTCATCTGTAGGCGCAATCAGAAATACAGTTACAACAATTGTATTCCCTCTAACTTGTATAGCTCTTGCGTTTGGCCTACTTTTAGATGATGGTTGTGCTGCTTATATGTCTCTTGAATCTGGTAAAGGAGAAGGAGATAAGATAGATAAAGCAGTAGGTACAACTATTGTTTGCGGGATTGTCATAAGTATTTTATTTTTGGTCATAATTTGTCCTTTATTGTCACCTATTTTAAATTTCTTTGGTGCTAAAACAGAAGACTCGCTAAAATACAGCCTTGAATATGGTAAAATAATTTTTATTGGTGTGTCATTTTATATTTTAATGCGTGCTGATGGTTCACCTAAAACAAGTATGTTCTATCGTTATTGTGTCTATTGTATCGATGAATTTACTTGCAAAATGTGGCCTAAATTCCAAGTACGGCGCAGAAGATTCTCAAGCAATATTTGGTATCGTTATGAAAATATTTACGATTGCGGTAAATATTTCTGTTGGAATAGCTGCCGGAGCTCAACTACTACCCGATATAATTTTAACGCTCAAAGATTAGATAGAGTTAAAAGTTCTTAAATTTAATATTAATTTCAAATTTAATTAAAGGTATTATATTTACTATTTTATTTGAAATAATCCCAGGACCTATCATTAAATTGTTTGAATCAAACTCTAAAAATCCTGATTTATATATTGAATTTGGAAAGATGACAATAAGAATCTATTTAGCATTCATATGTTTTACATTAATCGAGAAAGTAGTTGCTAACTACCTTCAAGCTATCGGAAGTCCTATTAAGGCTACAATTTTGTCATTACTTCGTGATGTTATTATTTTAATTCCTTCAATGTGCATATTACCAATATTTTAGGAATCAAAGGTATTTTATATTCATCTTGGATTACAAACAATATTTCTATTATTGTAATTCTAGTATTCTTAATATTTGAATATAAAAAATCAAATAAAAAAATCATGAATCAAGAAAAATATTAGTTTAATTAGTTGACACTAACAACAAAATGTTTTAGTATATTAGTAGGCGTTAGTAAAAACTAACAGTAAAATTTACTGGTTTTATAGTCTAAGTTTCAACTTAGACTTTTTTTTCTTGTCTTAATATTTTATAC
>CAVGYR010000044.1:0-13198 GCA_963633325.1 uncultured Treponema sp. | reverse complement strand
AATGAAGAAGTTTATTTAACCAACACAAAAGAAAAATTAAATATATTTATAAATAGATATCTAGAATATAAAGGTCAAGAATTTAAAAATATTAATAACCGTTTAGATTTGTTAAGTCCTTTAAAAATAATGGATAAAGGTTTTTCTATTGTAGAGACTAATAATAAAATAGTTAAATCTGTAACTGATGTTAAAAAAGAAGATAATATTAATATTAAAGTTCTTGATGGTACTATTGAAGCTAAAGTTGTAGAGGTTTTTAAAGATGGAAAATAATGAAAAAAGTTTTGAAGAATTAATCGAAGAATTAAATAAAATTGTAAGTCATTTAGAGACTCGCGATATTAATTTAAGCGATGCGGTTAGTGAATACACTAAAGGTGTTAACATTTCAAAAAAATGTTATGATATTCTTAAGAAAAATAAAGAAATTGTAACTAAAATAATGACTGAACAAGGTTTAGAAGATTTTAAAGAAGAGAAGTAGTTTAAATTATATTTGTTTGAAGAGGTGAAGTTTATGTTTAATCTTTTAGAGATTAAAGATCCTAAATTTTTAAAAGATTTATCTATAAAAGAACTTAGAATTTTGTGCGATGAGATAAGAGAATTTATCTTAAAATACGTTTCTAAAAATGGAGGACATTTGTCTAGTAATCTAGGAGATGTAGAACTTGTCGTAGGTATGTTATATGTATTTAATGATGATGCCGATAAATTTATCTTTGATGTAGGACACCAAGCATATACATATAAAATTTTAACTGGAAGAGCTAAGGATTTTGTTAATTTAAGAAAAAAAGATGGACTATCAGGCTTTATTAATTATGATGAATCGAAGTATGACGTATGGGAAAGTGGTCATTCTTCTACATCAATAAGTGCGATGGCTGGATTCTTGATTGCAAAAAACAGCGGAGAAAATATTAATAATGTTGTGACTTTAATAGGCGACGCCTCTATATCAAACGGTGAAGCTTTTGAAGGATTAAATTTTATTTCTACACTTAAAGAAAATCATCCAATAATCATTCTAAATGATAATGGGATGTCTATTTCAAAACTTGTAGGTGGAACTTCGAAAACATTTGAAGCGCTACGAAGATCTAAATTTTATCACGGGATTAAAACAGGCCTTAATTTTATATTTCCTAAATGTATTACAACTAAATTTCATAAAGTTAAAAGAGGTCTAAAGGCATTTTTTCAAGCCGATAATTATTTTGAAGATTTAAATCTTGACTATTTTGGGCCTTATAATGGTAATGATATTCGCTATGTAATTAAATCATTAGAGCGTGTAAAGAGTACTAAAGGTCCTGTGATTGTTCACTTTACAACTAAAAAAGGTAAAGGATATGAAAAAGCTGAAAATGATGAGGTTGGGTCATACCACGGTATTTCATCTTTTAATCTTGAAACTGGGGAAAAGAATAAAGTTTGGAAAAAAGATGAACATTCTTATTCAGATGCCGTAGCTAGTAAAATAATAGATTTAAACATTGATAAGAATATAGTTTGTGTAACTCCGGCAATGATCGTTGGTTCTAGACTTAAAAAACTTAAAGAAAAATATCCTAATTCAATCTATGATGTAGGTATTGCGGAAGAACATGCGGCAAGCATGTGCGCATCTCTTGCACTAAATAACCAAAAACCTATATTATTTATGTATTCCACATTTGCCCAAAGAGCTTATGATCAAATATTAAATGATATATCACGTAGAAAATTAGATGTACTTATTTGTATCGATAGAGCAGGCTTTGTGCCTGAAGACGGGTCAACACACCAAGGTATATATGATGTCGCAATGTTTAATTCAATGCCTAATATGATTATTAGTGAAGGTAAAAACCTAGAAGAAACAAGAGCATTACTTGAATATTTAGCCTCTATTAATTTCCCTGCTGTATTACGTTTCCCTAAAAAAAGCGAAATATTAACTGATACTAATTTAGTTATTGAAGATTTTAGTTGGGAAGTACTTAGAAAAGGCAAAAATGTCGTAATTAGTTATTCGTATGATGTTTTAAATATTTTGTCAATTGTTAATGACAATAATTTAGACGTTGAAGTAGTAAATGCACGTTTTATTAATCCAATCGATTATAATTATTTAATCACATTAGAAAACAAAAACGTCTTGATTTACGAAGAAGTTGTTGAAAATAATTCATTATATTCATTAATAAACAATTTTTTTAGAGATAAGAATATGAATGTGAATTTACGCCATATGTCTATACCACAAAACGCATATGTTGATTTAGGTACAATAGATGAACTAAAAAAGGAATTTCATTTAGATAATGAGTCTATATTAGAGGAGCTTATTAAATTATGCGATTAGATTTATTCTTAGTTGAAAAAGGTTATTTTAAATCAAGAAGCCGTGCTCAAGATGAGATTAAAGCTGGGCACGTGCTTGTAAACAATAAGAATACTAAAAGCAGTTTAGATGTTACTGATATTGATAAAATTGATATTATAAATCCTATTCCTTATGTATCTCGTGGTGGACTTAAACTTGAAAAAGCTATCAAAGTATTTAACCTTGATTTTAAAGATAAAACCGTACTAGATATCGGGGCTTCAACAGGTGGTTTTACCGATTGTGCACTTAAATTTGGTGCGAAAAAAGTATTTTCAGTTGATGTCGGGTCTAATCAATTAGATGATAGTTTAAGAAAAGACAAGAGAGTAGTAGTACTTGAGAACACAAATATTTTAGATACAGATATTAAAGATAAAATTGATTTTTTAGTTATGGATGTATCTTTTGTGTCAATTTTACATTTAGTAAGTGCAATAAAAAAATATTTAAATAATAATAATCAATTAGTATGTCTTATAAAACCTGAGTTTGAAGCCGGTACAATGGTTAAAAAAGGAGTTATAAGAGATAAAAATTTACATTTTAATATTCTTTCGAAAGTAAAAAACGAACTTTTGCTTAATAATTTATATATAAGCAAAATTGATGTTTCTCCAATTAAGGGTGGAAGTGGAAATATTGAATTTATTTCCTTAATCGAGACTAAGTTTAGCCACGACGTAAACATCAAAGAAGTTGTTGATAAAGCTTATAAGAAAGAGTAATAGGATGTTAAAGAAACTTAAAATTCAAAATTTCGCAATTATCGATAATTTAGAACTTGATTTAGAAAACGGGTTTAATATATTTACAGGCCAGACAGGCGCAGGTAAATCTTTAATCATAGACTCTATTTCGCTTCTTTTAGGAGCGCGAAGTGATTCATATATGATAAGAGATGAAACTGATTATGCATATGTCTATGGCCTTTTTATTTTAGAAAAAACAAACGAGAAGATAGAAATTGAACGTTTTATTTATAAAAATAAAGGTCTTGTTAAAATAAATAATGAAGTTGTAACCTTAAACAAACTTAAATCTATTAGTAATAGTTTAGCTTTAATGAGTTCTCAAAATGATACATTTAAATTGTTTGATAAAAATAATTATTTATCGTTTTTATCTAGTTCAGATATTAACTATGTTGCTTTACTAGATAATTATTTAAAGTCTAGAAGTAATTACTTGAATGCTTTAAAAGAATATAATTTACTTATTAAATCAAAAGAAGAAAGTGAAACAAACAGAGCATATTTAGAATTTGTATACGATGATATATCTTCATATAAACTTAAAGAAAATGAGTTAGAAGAAGTACAAAACAAACTTTTAGAACTTAAGAATTACGATAAATTATTCGAAAACTTAAAAGATTGTCTTTCGCTTATTAATGATAATGCTATATTAGATAATATAGCAAAATGTAATTCAACCATATCAAAATTATGTAATATTGATACATCTTACGAAAATATCTCTACAACATTAAATGACGTCTATTATAATCTAGATAGTGTTGTATCTCTAATTAAAGATAAATTCTTAAGCCTTGAGTTTGACCCTAATTTACTTGAAGAATTAAATAAGAGAGAAAATGATATTAATAAACTCATGTTAAAATATAAAAAAACATATGACGAACTTTACCAATATCAAAGTGATTTAGCTTCAATGTTAGATAACAAACAAGATATTTCAAGTTTAATTCAAGATAAAGAAAATGAAGTAAAAATTCTATTTAAAGCTACACTAGATGACTCAAGAAGAATAACAGACTATAGAAAAAATATTGCAAAAACTTTTGAGACCTTTGTTCTAGAAAAATCTATGTACCTTGATTTACTAAATGTAAAATTTAGAGTATTATTTGAAGAAATTGACTCAAAAAATTATTTAAATTCTAATATTTTTAAAGAAGACGGAATGGACCAAATCGATTTCTTAGTCTCATTAAACAAAGGAGAAAAAGAAGAACCTTTAAGTATAATTGCAAGTGGCGGAGAAATGAGTAGACTCTTGTTAATATTTAAATTGTTTTTAATGCGTAATGAGTCTATAACGCTGGTGTTAGATGAAATAGATACAGGTGTATCAGGTGTTGCTAGCAAAAAGATAGCACGTGTTCTAGAGGAAACATCAACTAACAATCAAATAATAATGATTACACATAATCCAATTATTGCATCTCAAGGAGATAATCACTATTTAATTAAAAAACAAATTAAAGATGAGAGAACATTCTCAAGTGTCGTACTTCTTGACACAAAATCTAGAATTGAAGAATTAGCTATAATGCTAGAAGGGGAGGTTAGTGATACATCTTTACTTGAGGCAGAGAACTTACTTAAAAGCAAAAGGAAGATTTGAAAAAATCTTCCTATTTGTTTAAAGTTTTATCTTTAGTTTTATTAATTTGAATGTCTTTTTCAACTTTTAAATCAGCTTGTTTTTCTTCAGGGACAACGATATTATTTCTTTCATTTATATCTAATTTGATGTTGAAATTAGGACATTTGAAATTTAATTTAATATCGTATTTACCAAGATTTTCATTGTGTTTTTTAACCTGTTCTAAAGCTGATTCATATATTTTTTTGAATCTTTCGTTAGGGTTTGTGATACTTCTTTTGAAGTTCTCATCTTCAATTTTATTGTATTGTCTAATATTTTTCTTAATACCAATAAAGTTTAAGAAACGATCGAAGACAGAGAAGTGAGCTTTATTATATGCTTTTTGATCATGATTGAATTTGACAGGAACAATACGCGCAGAAATTGTATTATTTGCACTTTCTAAATCAAGCATATCAAATGAGTGATTTCCTTCTAAAATTAATTCAGTTAAATATTTAGCAGGTTGTCTATTATTTTCTTCAGCTAATTCAGTAAATTTCTTTCCGTCAACATATAAAGAATTGAAATTATCATAAAAATGAAAATGAGGCTTTGAAACAGTATAGAACATATTCATTTTAGGTTCTAGCTTACTTAAGAAGAAGCTTTCTTTAACTGAAGGATTATGAATTGCGTCATATAAACTAGGATCGAAATTGATTTCTACATGATGTAAATCTTTTAAATAATTTAAGAAGATATCAGGTACATCCTTATCAATTGAGAATTCGATAGGCGATAAATCTTTATGCATTTCCTTGAAAGTATTCCCTTTAACAACTGCATTATGAAATTGCATTGAAGCTACGTAGTTTAGATATCTAACATAAGAGAAGTTTCTAGCAGCTTGTTCGGTGCTATAAGTTTCATCATAATATTTAATATTTAAGTCGTCAGTGATATTTCTGTCGTATCCTTGGTTTGTCTTAAAACCGTAGAATAATTTAGCAAATACAAGTTTATCATGCTTTTTTGTATGTTCATACATATCTTTTTGAATTTTAAAAAGCTCTGTAGTGAATGCAAAATATGAATCATAATAAGGTTTTATTGCGTTGTAATAATATTTATTTTTCTCTTCAACTGATACGTTTTCTCTATCAGAAAAATCGTAACTTAATTTATCTACAAATTCATTCGCATATTTCTCAAATTTGTCTCTATCTAAGACATAATCATTATCTTCATATCTTAAACAACTAAAAAGATAAGGCATTAATAAATGTGGTATTTCACGTGTATCTACAAGACGTTTAACATTTTTAATCATCTTGTCGTATTTACTATTGTTTTCCTCACCTTTTTTCATATTACTTCTATCTTTCATTAAAAGATTGTAGATATAATTGTGGGCGTCGTTATAAAATTTATAACCGTCCTTAACAGCTTCGACGTTTTTATTTACATTTTTTTGTAGTGTTATAGTTGATTTTCCCATAGTTTTATTTCCTTTCTATAAATTCTTTAAATGCGCTAACTGAAATAACTTCACTTTTTTTAATTCCAAATTCTTTTAAACGCGTATTTATATTTAAAGCTCTTTCTCTATTTCTAGACGATAATGTTACACTTACGTTAGGATCAAAATAAGATAATAAATTTGTCCTAAGTAGTGCAAAGTTTTTATCTAAATTTAAATTAATCGCAATTGTATTTTCTATTTCATTTGAATAAATGAAAGGGGCTAAAAGCGCGAAAGTTGAAGTAAAGTTGTCACCTAACAAAAATTTATCTTCCTTATTCCTGCTTATACGATACATTGGCTCTATCTTTTTAATTAAATCGAATATTATATATTTAGCATAAATATATGCAAAATCGTATTCTTTATTAAGAATATCAAATAATAATGCATTCTTTTTAATATCTAATGTAGGATATATAGCCACAAGTACGATGTTTTTTTGATTTATAACATTAATTAGCTCATCGCTCGTGCTAAACGGGCTTCGTTCACAAACGTAATAAATAGGTTTATATGTAGTTTTCTCTTTGTGATAATCACTCGGTAACATTACTTGACAAGTGACATGTATTCTAAGTTCTGGTGAAAAAAATTTAATTGAATCAATCATATAATTTCTCCTTAATATAATTATATTAAAATACTTGTATAAAAACTATAAAAAATGATAAAAAAATAATTTTTAATTTGCTAGCACTCAAATGTTGACAGTGCCAAAAAATAGTTTTATAATACTATTGTTAAATTTGGAGGAAATTATATGTCAGAAAAATTTGAATTTAAAACTGAAACAAAGAAATTACTTGATATGATGATTAATTCTATTTATACACATAAAGAAATATTCTTACGTGAATTAATCTCAAATGCAAGCGACGCTATAGATAAGAGACATTTCTTGAGTCTTACAAATCAAGATATTAAGAATTTAGATTATGAAATTAAGGTTGAAGCTAATAAGGCAGACCGTACATTAACAATTACTGATAATGGTATTGGTTTTACTTATGATGAATTAATCTCTAACCTAGGTACTATTGCAAAATCTGGTACTAAAGATTTCATGGAACAAAACAAAAATGACGAAGGACAAACTGAAGAAGAATTAATTGGTCAATTTGGTGTTGGTTTCTATTCAGGATTTATGGTTGCACACCTAATTGAAGTTTATACTAAATCACCATTAAGTGATAAAGGATATAAATTTGTATCTGAAGGATTAGATTCATATACAATTGATGAATCAAATGAGGTTAGTGACGGAACTAAGATTGTATTACATTTAAGAGAAAATACTGAAGATAATAATTATGATAATTATCTTGATGAATATACAATTAAAGAACTTGTAAGAAAATATTCCGATTACATTAAATATCCTATTAAGACTTGGGTAACTAAATATAACAAAACAGGCGAAAAAGATGAAAATGGTGTCGAGAAAGAAGAGGAAACTCTAGAACTTGAAACTATTAACTCTATGAAACCTATTTGGAAGAAGAGTAAGAGTGAAGTAACTGATGAAGAAATCAATTCATTCTATAAACAAAAATTTAATGATTGGCAAGATCCGCTAATTACTATTAACGCATCTGTTGAAGGTAATGTAACATATAAATCATTATTATTTATCCCTAAGAAAGCACCTTATGATTTATATAATGCAAATTATGAAAAAGGTTTACAATTATATACTAAAGGTGTATTTGTAATTGATAAATGCAAAGAATTAATCCCTGATTATTTAAAGTTTGTAAAAGGCATTGTAGATACTGAAGATTTACCTTTAAATATTTCCCGTGAAATGTTACAAGAAGATAGAAGTTTAACACTAATTGCTAAATCAGTCGAGACTAAGATTTTATCAGAATTAAAGAAACTTCTTGATAAAGATAGAGAAAAATATATCGAATTCTACAAAGCATATGGAATCAACATTAAGTATGGTGTTTATGAGGATTTCGGCGCTAAGAAAGAAAAACTTCAAGACTTATTATTATTTGAAACAGCTGATGGTGAGAAGCTTGTAACTCTTAAAGAATATAAGGAACAAATGAAGGAAGGGCAAAAAGACATTTATTATGCATCTGGAGCTAATAAAGAAGCAGTTAATAAACTTCCTCAAATGGAAATCGTTAAGAACAAAGGATACGATGTTCTTGTATTAACTGACCATGTAGATGAATTCATGATTCAAGTTCTTCGTGAATATGATAAGACTCCATTCAAGTCTATTAATTCAAGTGACCTAGATTTATTAAGTGATGAAGAGAAGAAAGACATCGAAACTAAAAAAGAAGAAAATAAAGATATGCTAGAAGCTATCAAAGGTTCTTTAAACGATGTTAAAGATGTAGTTATTTCTACTCGTTTAACTGATAGTGCTTGTTGCTTATCTAGTGGTGACGGTATCTCATTTGAAATGGAAAAGGTTTTAAATGCCCAACAAGATTCAGCTAATCATGTTAAGGCTGACAGAATCCTTGAAATCAACCCTAATCACGAATTATTCACTTTAATGCAAGAATCTTATAAAGAAAATAAAGATTCTATTAAAGATTATTCAAAATTATTATATGATCAAGCATTAATTCAAGAAGGCATGCCTCTAAGTGATCCTAAAGAATTCTCTGAATTATTAATTAATTTAATGACGAAGTCTTTAAAAAAGTAAAATATTAAGTAAACTTGGCTTTATGCTAGGTTTACTTTTTTCATAAAAAATAAAATTAAAAAAAGTAATTGAAATTATTATTTATTGGGTTAAAATATAAAAGAAATTTTTTTAAAATGAATAATAAAGATTTATATCTAACAAATTTTATGGTATAATTTTTAACGGTTATAAGGAGGCATAATTTTATGGATATTAATGCGACTAAAAACAAAACTGAAGAAAGATTACAAAAGATTATGGCTTCTTGCGGAGTAGCAAGCCGTAGAAAATGCGAAGAGCTAATTAAAGAAGGGAAAGTAACTGTAAACGGCGTTGTTGTAACAGAATTAGGTACTAAGGCTCGTTATAGTGATGACATTAGAGTTAACGGAAATCAAATTGCTAAAGAAGAAAAAGTTTATTATGTTATGTATAAGCCAACAGGATATTTAACAAGTTTAAGTGATCCTGAAGGCAGAAGATGTGTTATTGATTTATTCTCTGAAGCAGACAAGGTTAATAGAATATTTCCTGTCGGACGTCTAGATTACGATTCAAGCGGCGTGTTATTATTTACAAATGATGGTGAACTTTCGCGTAAGCTTACAAATGCGGCTAACGAAATAGAAAAAGAATATGTAGTCCGCTTAGATGGTTATTTTACTCAAGAAAATTTAGTTAAATTACGTCGTGGTGTAATGCTTGATGGTAGATTAACTAAGCCTTATAAAGCACAAATAACTGAATGGGACAAGGAACACAATTCAACTCAAGTTACCCTAATTTTAACCGAAGGAAGAAATAGAGAAATTCGTAGAATGTTTGAGTCACTTGGCTTCCCTGTTAAAAAACTTAAGAGAACTAGATTTGCAAATATTACTTTAGGCGATTTAAGAAAAGGTGATTATCGTCCGCTAAGTATAAAAGAAGTAAAAATATTATATAGTTTATAGTCACACGGAATAAAATTTTGATAAATTGCTTAATGCAAATATGTGTGATATAATTTATGAAATTTAAGGTGAATATATGAAGAATTTTCAAGTTGCAATAGACGGACCTGCTGGCTCAGGTAAGTCCTCTATTAGTGAAATTGTCTCAAAGAGATTAGGCTTTACACATATCGATACAGGCGCTATGTATAGAGCTGTAACACTTGAAGCGATGAGACGTGAAATTGATTTGTCCGATGAGGAACAATATAATTTTATTGATACTATAGATTTAACATACGAGCTTGATAAAACTATTCTTGAAGGTAAAGATGTTTCTGAAGAAATTAGAAGTATCCCTGTTACAAGAAATGTTAGTTTAGTTTCAAGCTTAAAACGTGTTAGAGATAAGATGGTTTATTTCCAAAGAGAAAGCGCTAAAAAGGGCTTTGTTCTAATGGACGGTAGAGACATCGGAACTTGCGTATTACCTAATGCAAATATCAAAATTTTCTTAACAGCTACTCCTGAAGAGCGTGCTAAAAGAAGATTATTAGAATTAAAAGAAAAGGGTATTGAATCAGATTACGAAACAGTTCTAGAGGATATAAAATTAAGAGATTACAAAGATTCACATCGAGCAATTTCACCTCTAAAAAAGGCATTTGATGCAATCGAGATTGACACAACTACTATGTCTATTGAGGAAGTTGCAAATAAAATTGTCGAACTTATTAAGGAAAGGGTAAATAATATGGAACAACAAGAAACAATGGAAGAATTATATAAAGAAGGAACTACATTAAGAAAAGGAGATATCGTCAAGGGCGAAGTCGTTCAAGTTGGTGAACGTGTAGCTTATGTTGATTTAAATCAACCTTGTGAAGGAGTTATTTATTTAAATCACTTCACAACTGATAAAAACGTTACTTCGTTTAAAGGATTATTAAATGTTGGTGACGAAATCACTGCTAAAGTTAGTGAAGCGCGTGATACTGAAGATGGCTTAAGCATTAAATTAAGCTGTTTAGACTTATTACGTTCAAAAGAATATGATGATTTAGCTAAGAAGTTTGAAACTGAAGGCGAATTCAATGTCGTAGCTAAAGTTGTTAAAGTTAGCGAAAAGAGTAATGAATTAGTTTATAGCGGCGTACGTATTTTTGTATCAAGCAAAGATTTAAAGAATGCAAAAGTAGGAGACGAAGTTGAAGTTAGAATTACTAAACTTGTTCCTGATAAACATATCGTATTTGCAAGCCATTTCTTAGTAGAAAAGGCTAAGAAAGAAGCTGAACATGCAGCTTACGTAGCTAAGGTTACTGAAGAAAGAAATGCAGAGCTTGAAAAAATCAATGTAGGTGATGTTCTAGAAGGTACTGTAACTAACATTTTACCTTATGGTGTTGTTGTAAGATTTGAACATGTTCAAGGTTTAGTTCGTATGAAAGACTTAGCTCATGAATTCTTAAAGAGCGCTGATGAAGTTGTAAAACTAGGAGATAAAGTAACTGTTAAAGTTGTTAAGAAAGAAAATTCTAAACTAGAATTATCTCGCAAAGATTGTATTGATTCTCCTTATGCAACATTCAAAAAGAGTCATGCACAAGGTGATAAGATTACAGTTAAGGTTGTAAACAAGATGCCATTTGGCCTTCTTTGCGAAGTAGCACCTAAACTAGTAGGATTATTACACAAGTCAGAATATTCATGGAATCCTAATGACAATCTAGATGCCTCTGTAGTTATTGGTGATACATTAGAAGTTTGTGTATTAAAATTAAATGACGAGACTGAACATGTAAGTCTTTCTCGCAAAGCACTTCTTGATAATCCTTGGTCACGTGTTGAATGCAAGGTAGGAGATGTAGTTAGTGGTACTGTTGAAAGTATCGACGAAAAGAAGATCGTTTTAAATACACAAGGTGTTGAAGGTGTTATTCCTGCTCGTAGCGTTTACTGCGATGGCAAGAGCACATTAATCACTGATTATTATGCAGTTGGTGATGAAATCACTGCTAAAGTTATAGAAGTAAATAAGGCTCGTTGGACTTTAGTTCTTGATCAAAAGAAATATGTTTATGAACAAGAAAAATCTAACTACTCAAAATATATGAAAGATTCTGACGCTAAAGGAAAATCTATTGGCGATTATCTAAAAGAAAATTTAAAAAAGTAATAAGATAAAAGGAGAGTACCTATGTTATCAAAGGTAGCTATCGTTGGTCGCCCTAACACAGGGAAATCAACATTATTTAACAGAATAATTGGAAGTCGTGTTTCTATAACAGACGATACTCCTGGTGTTACTAGGGATAGAATTTATGCAAAAGCTGAATGGCTTAACCATGAATTCTCCCTAATTGACACAGGTGGTATTGAAATTAAGGATGCGCCTTTCAGAACAGAAATTAAGGCTCAAGCTGAAATTGCGATGGAAGAAGCTGATGTCATCATTATGTGCTGCGACGGAAGAAGCGGTGTAACTGATGATGATTTATATGTGGCTAAACTTCTGTTTAAGTCTAACAAACCAGTTGTACTTGTAGTTAACAAGATTGATGACTCTAAATATCAAGACAACGTTTACGAATTCTATTCATTAGGTGTAGGAGATCCTATTGCAATTTCTACATTCCATGGTATTGGTATTGGTGATATGCTTGATAAGGTTTGTGAACTTTTACCTGTTAAAAAGGATAAGGTTTATGAAAATACTATCGCATTCTCACTTGTAGGACGTCCTAATGTTGGTAAATCTAGTTTAGTTAATGCAATATTGAATAATAATCGTGTTATTGTATCTGATATTGCCGGCACTACGACAGACGCAATCGATACACCATTTAAGGCTTATGATAAAGATTACGTAGTAATTGATACTGCAGGTCTTAGAAAACGTGGTAAAATTTATGAAAACCTTGAAAAATATATGGTTTTACGTACTATAGATGCGATTGAACGTAGTTCAGTTGTATTATTAGTGCTTGACGCAAGCGAAGGATTTATCGATCAAGATAAACACGTTGCTCAATATATTGATGAATTTAATAGACCATGTATTATAGTTGTAAATAAATGGGATACAGTTGAAAAAGATTCAAATGCGATGAACGAATGGACTAAGAAAATAAGAGCAGAATTTAAGTTCTTAGATTATGCACCTATAGTATTCTTAAGTGCTAAAGAAAATCAAAGAGTTCAAACATTATTTGAACCTATCAACTTAGCTTATGAATCTTACAAGAAGAGAGTTAGTACATCAATCTTAAACGATGTATTTACAGATTCAATTGCGATGTTCCCACCAAGTGATTGGCATGGTGGAAAAGCTAAATTCTACTATATTTCTCAAGTTGGAGTTGAACCACCTA
>CAVGYR010000043.1:0-13425 GCA_963633325.1 uncultured Treponema sp. | reverse complement strand
TCTTAATGCCAGTTGAAGACGTATTCACAATCACTGGTCGTGGTACAGTTGCTACTGGTCGTGTTGACCGTGGTAGAATCAACCTTAACGACCAAGTTGCTATCGTTGGTATTCGTGATACTATTACTTCAGTTGCTACTGGTCTTGAAATGTTCCGTAAGACTCTTGACTATGCTGAAGCTGGAGACAACGTAGGTGTATTACTTCGTGGTGTTGACCGTACTCAAATCCAAAGAGGACAATGCTTAGCTAAACCAGGAACAATTACTCCTCATACTAAGTTCAAAGCTCAAGTATACGTTTTAACTAAAGAAGAAGGAGGCCGTCATACAGCATTCTTCTCTAACTATCGTCCACAATTCTTCTTCCATACTACAGATGTAACTGGTACAATTCAACTTGAACCAGGTGTAGAAATGGTAATGCCTGGCGATAACACAGTTATGACTGTAGAATTAATTCACCCAGTTGCTATCGAAGCTAACACTAAGTTCTCTATCCGTGAAGGTGGAAAAACTGTAGGTGCTGGTTCAGTTACTGAAATCATTGCTTAATAATGAAAACTAAGAATCTCGCAAGAGATTCTTTTTTTTTCGTTAGATCAATTAAAATTATCTCTATTTATGTGAATATGGTATAATTTAAACATGAGGTTTTAATATGATATTTGACACACATTCTCATCTTTTTGATGAGGCTTTTGACTTAGATAGAAAAGAATGTTTTGAAAGGTTACTTAAATTAGATGGTAAAGCTATGATTGTAGGCTTTTCAAATGAAAATAATCCGATAGCTTATAATCTAGCTAAAGAATATAATATGTATTCTTCAGCTGGATTGCATCCTTCTGAGGCAACAGGTAATATAAAAGAAAAACTAAATATATTAGAAGAATTTATAAAAACACATAAAATTTATGCAATTGGCGAATGCGGCCTTGATTACCATTGGGAGCCTTATGATAAAGCTTTACAACACGACTTATTCGAAGAACAAATTAAGCTTGCAATAAAATATGGCTTACCTTTAATTATACATTCTCGTGATGCGGCTAGCGATACTTTTAATTTAATTAAAAAATACGAAGGTAAAGTGGGAGGTGTAATGCATTGTTATTCAGGTTCCTTAGAAATGGCTAAAGAATATGTAAAAATGGGTTGGTATATCTCTTTAGGCGGCCCTTTAACTTTTAAAAATTCAAAAGAAAGCAAACGCGTATGTGAAGAAATAGATATTTCACATCTTTTAATCGAAACAGATTGTCCTTATTTATGCCCTGAACCTAATCGAGGAAAAAGAAATGAAAGTAGTTATGTTAGTTATGTAGCCGAAACCCTGGCAAAAATTAAAAATATTTCATTCGATGAGGCCTGTGAAAAAACTTATAACAATGCGGTAAAATTCTTTAAAATAGGTGATAAAAATGATTAAGAAACTTTTCCCATATTTAATAATTCTTTTCTCAATAATAATATTATCTAGTTGTTATAATACGACTTATGATAATTCAGGTGCTAGTGTTTACGAAGTATCTACATCAGTAAGTGAAGTAGTATCTAAAGTTGAAAAATCTTGCGTAGGAATTACTGCACAGTACGATCAATCATCATTTTTAGGAAGCGGTGTAATCTTCAAAAAAGAAGAAAATACATACTATTTTTTAACAAATTACCATGTTGTTAGTGATGTTATAGAACATGAAAATGCCAAATATAAAGTTTATATTGAGTCAAATGTGAATCCTATAACTGCATATATTTTGTATGATAAATCAGGCAAAGCGGTAAAAAATAGTGCTAAAGATTTAGTTGTTATGTATTTTACAAGTGAAAAGGAATATCAAACAATTACTTTATCACAAAATGCACATTTAACTAAAGGCGAGAGCATTATTGCAATCGGATGCCCAATTTCTTTAGATAATTACAACCTAGTAAGTACAGGTGTTGTTTCTCTTGAAGAATATTCTATGTCTAATAATGGTGGAAGTGTTAACGTAATTCAACATACATCTCCTATAAATCCCGGAAATTCTGGCGGTGGTTTATTTAATTTAAATGCTGAACTAGTGGGTATCAATTTTAAAGGTACAACTGCTGTAAAGGAAGGAAGCTCTTATGTAGCAGTTAGTGGTATTTATTATGCAATTGCGATGTCTAGCATTAAGGAGTTCTTGACAAGCTATGGTATCTAGAAAAATTAAAAAAATAATAGGATGTTCTATACTTTCAACTTTGTTAGTTTCATCTTTAACATCTTGCCAAACAAAAGTTGTCAAAGTTGACACTATTTACAAAACAACTTGCGAGAATTTCTCTATTAGTGAAGAAGTCTTAGAAAAAAGTTCTAAAGCTTGCGTACAAGGAATAGATCAACTTAATGATAAAAAATATTCTGGAGTTATATTTAAAAAAGTTTTAAATGTATACTATGTAGCTCTTCCTTATTTTGATAAGTTATCATATTCTTCAATTATATTACCAGATAATTCAAGCGTGACTCCATTACTTGTTGGTAATGACACTAGCAACAATATTTGTGTATATTCTTTTATATCTTCTAATGATTATAGTGTTATTGAAGGCTCAACTGATACAATTAATAAAACTGACATGATTGCATCCTTATCATCTCCTACAAGCACGACTTTAGGTACTTATAAAGAAGGAATTGTTTCGTCTATAAATGCCTATAATTTTTCGACTGATATTTTATTATCAGAATCAGATATGGGTGGAATATTGATCGACAAAGATGGTAAAATGATTGGCTTCTTATATTCATATGTATATACAAGTGATAATGAAGATCCTGATGAGACATTTTCTAATTATGTAAAAGGTATTAATTATGCATATCGTTATGCGGATTTTATAAAATATACAACAAACTTAATATTACATGGTTCTTTTACTAAAGGTCTTATGGGTATAACCCAAACTAATAACGAATATGCCGAGATGTCATCTGGCAAATATGGTTTAACATATATAGAACCTGAAAATGCTAAAGGGTTAGCTTATATTTTACAAGTAAGTGGGTCTGCTAAAGAGGCTAATGTGTCTCCAGGCGAGTTTGTATATTCTGTTAATGATACTAGAGTTTACCGCACTAGTGATGTTTCTCACATAATGTCATTTTTAGGAAAAGGTACTAAAGTAAAACTTCAAACACTAGATTCGACTGGCTCAATTCATACTTATTCATTAGTTTTAGGCTAGGGGGGATATTATTAATAGATATCTTTATATGGTTGAAGAATCGTATGATTTCAACTATTATGACGTTTTAGGTTTAGCATTATGGCTTGGTTTATTACAAAAAAGAAAAATTATAAACAATCTTATTATTAGTTTTATTCTTTTTGGATTTTTAGAGGCCTTGTTTATCGTAACTCCTCTTAATGATATTAATCCTATATTATGTATTATACCGTTTGTACTAGCTATTCTTTTATTTTCTTTTTCTACTTTTCATAATTATAAAAAAAGACAAAAATTATATTTTCATTCTCTCGACAATTTTTATAATAATTATTTGAAAGAATATGATGGATATAACAAGCAAATTGTAGGATTAGATATAACATCTAATAGTAAAAAATTTGATAATAACTTTATAATGTTAACAAACGGATATAAATTTATATTTTTAGAAGACCCACTTAAAAATACAAAGTATAGAATTAAGAATAGGTCTTTAAAAGTTTTAAGTTCCATTGAAAATTTTAAATTAGAATTTTTAAATACACAAATTAAAAATTTCAGTTTTATAAATGGAGATAATGTTATCACATATAACTTATATGACACTTTTATTAATATGAATTCAAATGTTTCTAAAGTGGTTGTTACACTTGAAGATTTCACAACTTTTGAAATTAGTGCAAATGCATATGAATTAATAAAAAATAGTAACCCATTAAAGGAGATTAAAAATGAGAGAGAACTTACATCTAGTCAAATTGCTTAAAGCACATTATCTTACAATTACAACTTGTGAATCATTAACAGGAGGTCTTGTGGCTAGTAAAATTGTTGATATTAGCGGCTCAAGCAGAGTCCTAAATGAAGCTTATATTACTTATGCACCAGAAAGTAAAATTAATTTAGTTGGTGTTAAAAGAGAAACAATTGAGAAGTATGGTGTTGTTTCTGAAGAAACGGCAAGAGAAATGTGTTTTAAAGCTGCTTTAAAAGCAAATAGCGATGTAGCTATTTCAACTACAGGTGTAGCTGGCCCTACAGGTGGGGATTTAATAAATCCTGTTGGCACTGTTTGTTTTGGCGTTTATTTCAAAAATAAAACATATACAAAAAGGGTTGTATTTCCTGATTTAGGTAGAAATAAAAACCGCGAAGCAGCAGCAAAATATGCAATTGAATATGCATATAAAATTGTAAAGGAAAACTTAAAAAAAGACTTGTAATATTAAAATTGATATGATAAAATTATAAGGCATTTTAAACAAAGTGCTCCTTGTCTAGAGAAAAACTAGACCATGACCATGAGGAGGTGTCAAGGATGAAAAAATATGAAATTATGTACATTGTAAATCCAAATTTAAGCGCAGAAGACACTAAGAAGCAAATCGAATTAGTTAACAAGATTTTCACTGATAATGCTTCTAAGGTTTTAACTGTTAAAGAAATGGGTTTAAAGGACTTAGCTTATGAAATCGAAGGAAACCACAAAGGTTACTACGTTTGGGCTGAAGTAGAAGCTAATAACCAAGCTGTTAATGAGTACAATCGTATCGTAGGATATGAAGAAAACATTATTCGTCATATCATTGTAAAAGAAGACTAATCTAAGGTAACATTATGGTAAATAATGTAGTTTTAGTTGGAAGAATTACAAAAGATCCTGAAGTTAGAACTATTCCTTCAGGCGCACCTACAGTATCATTTACTTTAGCAATCGATAGAATTGGCAGTAAAGATGCACAAAGTCAAGCTGACTTTATTCCATGTGTTGCATGGAATCAACAAGCTACATTTATAGGAAATTACGTTAAAAAAGGATACATGTTATCCGTTGAAGGTAGAATTCAAACTAGAAATTACCAAGATCAACAAGGTCAAACTCGTTATGTAACTGAAGTTGTTTGTAGTAGAGTTTCTAATTTAACACCTAGAAATGGTGCTCAATCTGACAATAATTATCAAAACAATCAAGCTAATAATCAAGGAAATTTTAATTCTAACAAAGGTTTTAATCAAGAAATTTCCGATGATGACTTACCATTCTAATTAGGAGGATATATAATATGGCATTCAATAATAAGAACTTTGCACGTCGTAAGAAAGTTTGCTATTTCACTGCTAACCACATTGAAAATATCGACTTCAAAGATGTTGAACTTTTAAAGAAGTTTGTTACTGATAGAGGCAAAATTTTACCTCGTCGTGTAACTGGTACTTGCGCTAAGTATCAAAGAAAACTAGCTATCGCTATTAAGAGAGCTAGACATATGGCATTATTACCTTTCGTAAATAATGACTAATTTAAAGGCCTTCGGGCCTTTTTATTTTGGTTATTATAACAAGTTATGATATAATTAATAATAATGGGGTGATAAAGTTGAAAAAATACACTAACATTGTTGTTTCTTCTTGTACAATAGCATTTTCTATTGCGGCTGCATTGTGTGTTTACCTTTATTTTAAGTTCGATAGTGGTGTATTATCTTATATTCTTTTTTCACTATCTTTCATATTTGCAATAATTGCGACTATATTTTTAATGATATTCTTTTCACATAAATATCTTAAAAAGATTAGAGACTTAGAAGATACAGTTGATACATTGAATAATAACGGCTATCACATTAAAGAAGCCGGTGATATCGTATTTACAAGCTTACCTATTTCAATTTTGGTTTACGATTCTCACTATGTAATAACTTGGGAAAATGATTATGCAAAGAAAGTTTTTAAGTCAAACTTTGCAAACAAATCAATTGTAGACATTGATGTTAATTTATATAACAAATTAATTGAAAAATCAGAAGGATTCTTATATGAAATTGATAATGAATTCTATGATGTTAAGAATTATGCGGATAATAATGCGTTGTTTTTCTTCAATGTAACTGAAAGAGTTAAATTACAAAAAAAATATGACGATCGTGTAAATGCGATTGGTATTATTAAACTTGACAACCTTAATGAATCTCTTAATGTTTTACCTGTTCAGGATGCATCACAAATAAGAGGCGAATTTTTAGGAGTTATCAGCGATTTAGCACAAAGTTATAAAGCTTGTTTACAAAATATTGATGATGATAAGCTATTATTTATTACAAATAAGGATTCACTTAGAAAGATGGTTGAAGGCAAATTTGATTGCCTTAATTTAGTTCGTGATATCGCAAGCAGAAACCATCTTAAAACTAGTATGTCTATCGGATTTGCTTGTTACGACAAATCATATCAAGAACTTGCGTCTATGGCCCAATCTGCAGTTGATCTAGCTGAAAGAAGAGGCGGTGACCAAGCCGTAATTAATATTGAAGGAGAAGACGTTAAATACTTCGGCGGAAAAGCAGAAGCATTAGAAAAGAATTCTCTTGTTAAGGCTCGTACAACAGCTCAATCCTTAAAAGAAGCAATTGAAAAATCTAATTTAGTTTATATCACCGGACATAAAAGCCCTGATGCGGACTGCATTGGGTCAATGCTTGCGGTACTTAAAATGGCTCTTTCAGTAGACGCAAATGCACGCATTGTACTTGACTTTGATAATGTTGATGGTATCACTAGAAGAATTTTAGATAAACTTGAGAATGAAGAACATGAATTATATAGTCATTTTGTTAGTATTGAAAAAGTCGATTTAAAACCAAATTCTGTTCAAAATGCTTTATTAATTATTTGTGATACTCAAGGCCCTAAAATTATGTGTTACGAAGAATTATATGATAAAATTCCTAATCGTTTCGTAATTGATCATCATAGAAGCGGTAATCCTTCGTTTGAAAATTGTATGAACTTATATGTTGATGCCGGCGCATCTAGCGCAGTAGAACTTGTTTCAGAAATGTTCCCGTTCTTTAATAAAGATTTAAAGTTTACTCCTTGTGAAGCTTCAATTATGCTAGCGGGTATTGTTATTGATACAAATAATTTTGTATTTAGTACGCGTGCTAGAACATTTGAAGCGGCTTCAGCCTTAAAGCAATCAGGTGCTGATATGCTTGGAGTTAATAAACTTATTCGTGATGATTACAAAACAGAAGAATATATTGCAAATGCATTCCTTAAAGCTGAATTTTTTGAAGATGAATATGCAATTGTAAAACTTGAAGATGTAATTGACGATAGAACGTTATTAGCGAAGATTTCTGATAAGTTGTTAACAATAGATAAAGTAACAGCTTCATTTACAATCGCAGTAAATACTGAAGCTTCTATCCTTGTTTCGGCACGTTCAATTGACGATTTTAATGTTCAATTAGTAATGGAAGAAATGGGTGGCGGCGGACATAAGAATGCGGCTGCTACACAAATCCAAAATAAATCAATTAATGAAGTTTATGATAAATTAAAAGATATTTTATATCGCGAAAAAATAAGTAAAGATACAGGAGAGGTAAAAAATATGGAAGTAATATTATTAGAAGATGTTAAAGGAAAAGGCAAAAAAGATTCAATTATCAAAGTTGCAAATGGTTATGGTAACTATTTATTAAATCAAAAACTTGCAGTTCCTGCAACTGAAGAAAACCGTAAGAATTTACAAATTAAAAAAGAAGCTGATCTTGAAAAAGAAAAAGCTGATATTGCAACTCATACAAGACTTAAAAATCAAATCGATGGAAAAGATATTGATGTTTATATTAAAGTCGGTCAAGATGGAAAGACATTTGGACATATTACTGTTAAACAAATTTGTGAAGAATTTGAAGCTCAAACAGGTATCACTCTAGATAAGAAAAAAGTTTCTATTCCTGAAGATATTAACTTTATTGGTATTTTCAAGGCTACTGTAAATTTATACAAAGGTATTACTGCAACATTTAATGTTCATGTACTTGAAATGAAGTAATATATGGAATCATCAAATAATTATAGAAAAGATAATAATCAAATTCAAAATAAATCAATACCCTATAATTATGAAGCGGAAATGGGTGTATTAAATAATATTCTAATTGATAGTAATTCTATTATTCATGCCCTTGATGTTTTATCTCCTGAAGATTTTTACGACTTTAAGAATAAAACTATATACACTGCGATGGTTGATTTATACAAAAGTGGGAATAATATAGATATCCGCCTTTTAAAAAGTAAGTTAGAGGAAAGCAACAACCTTGAAAAAATAGGTGGGCTTTCCTATTTAATGGATATCCTTAATTTTACTTATTCTTCTTTGAATTTTGATAATTATATAAAGAATGTTAGTGAGGCCTCTTTAAAAAGAAAAACCATTAGTACGCTTAAACAATTAAGCCAAAATGGTTTCGATTCAACTCTTAATGTTAATGATTATTTAGAGAGCGTTGAAAGTGAAATTTATAAATTAACTCAATATAGAAATACTTCTGAATTTATTAATATTTCCCAAATTTGTGAAGATGTTATTCGAAATGAAGAAGAACTTGCGCAAAGAAAAGAAGATGTGACAGGACTTAATACTGGTTTTGAAAACTTGAATAGTTTGACTTTTGGTTTGCAACGTGGTAATCTTATTATTCTTGCGGCTCGTCCTGCTATGGGTAAGAGTGCTTATGCATTAAATTTAGCAGTTAATTGCGCAAGAACAAATAAAAATGGTAAAGCTAGTGTGGCAGTATTTTCGCTTGAAATGGGTGCTGACCAATTAGTTCAAAGAATGTTTGCAGCTGAAAGTGGTATCGTTAGCGATAAAATTAGAAGCGGCACTTTAAATGATGATGATTGGCGTAGTTTACGTACGGCAGCTAGGAATTTATCTAGTTTAAATATTTATTTTGATCAACAAGGTGGTACTACTGTTGGTGAAATTAGAAGTAAATGTAGAAAATTAAAACAAAGCGATAGAGGGCTTGATTTAATTGTTATCGACTATTTACAATTAATTTCAGGTGGTAAAGAAAATGCATCTAAGGTTGAAGAAGTATCTATTATTTCACGTGCTTTAAAACTATTAGCTCGTGAATTAGATGTTCCTGTAGTTGCATTGTCTCAGTTAAGTCGTCGAGTTGAACAAAGAGATGATAATAGACCTACATTATCTGATTTACGTGATTCTGGTTCAATTGAGCAAGATGCAGATATTGTATGTTTCTTATATAGAGAAGCTTATTATAAAAAAAATAATTCTAATAAATGCGAACTTATAATTGCAAAAAACAGAGCCGGTTCGCTTGCAACTCTAAATTATATTTTTGATGGCTCAATACAAAAATTTAGTGAAATTGGTGTGGAGGAAAATAAATAATGGTTTTCGATAGACTAGACGCAATGGAAAAAAGATATGATGAAATCACAGAATTATTATCAGATATTTCTGTTGCAAGTGATGTATCTAGATTAACAAAACTTTCAAAAGAACAACGTCAATTACAAAAGCCTGTTGAACTTTATCGTGAATATAAATCGTTAAAAGATAGTCTTCAAGATTTAAAAGATATGGCTAAAAGTGATGATGCTGAAATGGCAGCTCTTGCTAGTGAAGAATTAGAAACTGCAAAGAAAAGAATGGACGAAATTGATGAAGAAATGGTAGTTCTTTTAATGCCTAAAGACCCTAATGATGAAAAAGATGTAATCATCGAAATTAGAGGCGCTGTAGGTGGAGATGAAGCTAACATTTTCGCTGGAGATTTATTTAGAATGTATTCTAAATATGCTGAATCTAAAGGATGGAAGGTGCAAATACTTGATGCAATGCCTTCTGCAATGGGTGGATATTCATCTATTCAAGCTAAAATTAGTGGCGAAGCTGTTTATTCTCAATTAAAATTTGAATCAGGCGGACATCGTGTTCAACGTATCCCTGTAACTGAAGCTAATGGAAGAATTCAAACTTCTATTGCAACTGTATTAGTTATGCCTGAAGCTGAGGAACTTGATTTCCAACTTGATGAAAAAGATTTAAGAATTGATACAATGTGTGCATCAGGTCCTGGTGGACAAGGTGTTAATACTACTTATTCTGCTGTACGTGTTACACATATTCCTACAGGTGAATTTGTAGCTTGCCAAATTTGTCGTAGCCAACATGAAAATAAGGCTATGGCTATGGAAATCTTACGTACAAGAATTTACCAAAAGATGAAAGAAGAAGAGGATGCAAAAAACGGTGCAACTCGTCAATCATTAATTGGTCACGGTGAACGTAGTGAAAAGATTCGTACTTATAACTATCCTCAAAACCGTGTTACTGATCATAGAATAGGTTTTACAATTAACAGACTAGATGCTATCATCGATGGAAAACTAGATTTAATTATTCAACCATTAATCGATGAAGATCAAAAAAGAAAGCTTGAAGCTAGTGATAACAAATAGTAGAAGATTAGCTTCTACTATTTTTTTAAAGGTGAAAATATGAATTATAGAGAAAAAATTGAAGAATCATGTAAGATTGCGACTGACAACAATAAAGAAGAAAGTGCAGTTTTGTTTTTAATGGAATATGTGTCTAATTTAAATTCTAGCGAATTATTTATGGCACAAGACAACGAAATAAGCAAAGATGTTTTAACAAAATTTGATGAATTATTTAATCAATATATTTATCACAATCAACCTGTACAATATTTAACAGGCCATGCTTATTTTTATGGCTATGAATTTGATGTAAATAAAGATGTTTTAATTCCACGCCCTGAAACTGAAGAATTAGTTGAAAATATTTTAAGAATTTATGACCATACATTTAAAAGAGGAACAAAAGTTGATGTTGTTGATATAGGTACAGGAAGCGGAGCAATTTCAATTACTCTTTCTCTTGAAGAAAAAGGAATGAATGTATGTGCTACTGATATTTCTGCATCAGCTCTCGAAGTTGCAAAATCGAACAATAAAAAATTAGGTGGAAAAGTTGAGTTCTACGAAGGGGATATGTTGCAGCCTATTATGGGTAAAAAATTTGATATTTTAGTATCTAATCCGCCTTATATTCCTGAAGAAGAATATGTTGATCCTCTAGTTAAAGAAAACGAGCCTAATGTAGCGCTTTTTGGTGGGTCTGATGGGCTTAAATTTTATAAAATAATTTTAAATGATTCTTTAAAAGTTATGAAAGATAAGTTTATCATTGGTTTTGAACATGGTTACAATACTTCTGAAGCTATAGAAAATTTAGCAAGAAGTTTATATCCTAATGCTATCGTATTTACTAAAAAAGATATGCAAGGTAGAGACAGAATGACATTTGTCATTCAAGGTTTTGAATATGAAGACTAATTATGTCATTATTTTCCCAACGGATACTGTTTACGGAATTGGGGCCTCTATTTATGATGTAGAAGGAATGAAAAGAATTTATAAAATCAAAAATAGACCGTTATCAAAACCATTAGCGGTTTTATGTGCTTCATTAAACCAAATAGAAGAAATTTGTTATTTAACTGATGATGCAAGAATTTTGATTAATAAATATTTGCCTGGCCCATTAACTGTTATTTTAAAAGCTAAAGATAAAGTAAAAGAAACTTTCGGTCATGATACAATAGGTGTAAGAATTCCTAATTATAAATTAGCTAGAGAAATTTTAACTGAAGAAGGCGCTTTTGCGACTACATCTGTTAATGAGTCTGGCAAACCATCAATGAACAATTATCTAGATATAAAGAAAGACTATGAAATTCTTGTTGATAAAATATATGCACCTACAGGAGAACCTACTTCAAGCGTAGCATCTACCGTTGTTGACTTGACTGGTGATACTCCTATTGTTTTACGTGAGGGCGCAATAACTCGCGAAATGATTTTAAATTTACTTAACAAATAAAGTATTTTATATTTATAAAAAATGGTATAATGAATTTATAGGAGAAATTTTAATTATATGTACGAAATTATTGATAAATACATTGAAAAATTAATTAATGGTTCTACACCAGATAAGCCTTTATGGAACATCGAAGCCATTAGACAAGGAAAGAAACCACATTGGAATTATATTGATGGTTGCATGATGACTTCACTTCTTGAACTTTACAGTCAAACTAATGATAAAAAATATTTTGAGTTCGTCAAGAATTACATTGATTACTTTGTTAAGGAAGATGGAACTATTGATACTTATAATAGAGATAAGCATACTTTGGATGATATTTGCGAATCTAGAGTTTTATTTGATCTTTATAAATTAACAAAAGAAGAGAAATATAAAAAGGCTATTGAATATACTTATGAACATATCAAAGCACAACCTAGAACTTATGAAGGTTCTTTTTGGCATAAGGATATTTATCCTAATCAAGTTTGGCTTGATGGTTTATTTATGGCAAATGTGTTCTATATGCGTTATGAAACAACATTTGATGGCTGCAAACAATATGGTGATATCAAGAAACAATTTGAACTTGTAAGAAAACATATGTTTGATGAATCTAAACATCTTTATTATCATGGATATGATGCATCTAAAACTGCATTTTGGGCTGATAAAGAAACAGGGCTTTCAAAGAATTTCTGGTTAAGAGCTAATGGATGGTTTATTATTGCTTTAGTTGATATTTTAGGATTCATGAACGAAGGTGTCTATGAAGATTATGATTTTTATAAGAGATTATTTAAAGAAGCAGTAGACGGACTTTTAATGTATCAAGATAAAGAATCTAAAATGTTCTATCAAGTTGTTGATAAAGGCGGCAGAGAAGGCAATTATTTAGAAACAAGCGGATCTTCAATGATTGCTTATGCAATTTTAAAGGGCGTTAGGTTACATGTGTTACCAGATAAATATGAACAAATCGGTTTAGATATTTTTAATGGCATTTGCAATAAATACGTAAGTGAAAAAGAAGGAGATCTAAATGTTGGCGGAATTTGTCTAGTAGCTGGCTTAGGACCTGAAAATAATATTAGACGTGATGGAACATATGAATATTATATTTCAGAACCAATTGTTGAAAACGATGCTAAAGGTATTGGACCACTAATTCTTGCTTATACAGAAGTTAAGAAAATTATTGAATAATATATTAAGAGCCAAAAGGCTCTTTTTATATTGGTTATGCGTAATATTATAATTGCTTGATTGAACAAAAGATTAGAATATAATTTTTAGTGAAAATAAAAAGTACTTGTGTATTTAATGTCGCTTGTATCGTGGTTAATTGTATGAAAATATCAATGAATTAAAAAAAAGTAATATAGTTGGGACATTATTGCTAGATACTACTTAAGACATTATCACAAGATAACCATAAAATTTTAATTTATTTTAAAATTTTTGTTGACATTGATTACACCTTTATGTATA
>CAVGYR010000042.1:12411-13479 GCA_963633325.1 uncultured Treponema sp. | reverse complement strand
TTTAACAACATTTTGTGCTAAAATTAATTATATTTTAAAAAGGAATTATTTAAAATTTTAAAATGAGAGAAATTACAAGAAAAACAAACCAAAATTTAAAAAAAGGTTTCACTTTAGTTGAACTTTTAGTCACAATCGCTTGTTCAACGATTGTGCTAATAACTTTATCATCTTCAATCATTTTTATTAATAAAATGAATAAAAATGTCGTTCAAAAAACTTCAAACCTTTATAAAGTAAATACTGTTAAAGATTACATATTATCTAAATACGAAACAAATGTTACATTTGATTGCGTTAATGGTGATGTTTATTTTTGTTTAGGTGAAGAAAAAAAACAAATAGTAACTAATTCCTTGATTACAAATATAAGAGTAGAAGAAGTAAAAGAAATAAATGGTATTGAAATAAAAGATGATACTACATACTATGTATGTACTATCACTTACACTGAAAATACAGACAAAGAATATAAATTTATAGTTGAATAACATTAACTTTGGAGGTCTATATGGAATTATTTATAAAGAAAAGTAATAAAATAAATACTTTAAATTTTTCAAAAAATACTACAAATAATTATTTTGAAATATTTTATTTTGATATAAATATTCCATATGTAATTATTAAAACCTATAAAAATAAAAAACTTATAAAGTTAGATCGTATTGACTTAGATCAAAGCCAGGTTGAAAAAGGTGTTATTACAAACTATAACGAAATAGTAAATTATATTCATAGTCACGTATCAAGCGATAAAAATGAAAAAGGAAAACTAAATAAATATTTTATAGATTTAAAAATCGCAAGTTCAAGTATATTTAAATCAGTAATTTCATTACCAAAAATCTCATTTTTAAAAGCTTTACAATTAAAACAAAAAGAATTGAGAGATAGTTTTGAAAAATATAGTAAGAATTATACACTAATTGAAAATAAATATTATTATGATCTAGGTGTTGTTTATAACGAATATTTCTTAAAAAATTCAATAATAAAGAATTGGAAAGAAATTGCAAATATAACTAATACTAAGTTATCCTCAATTCAATTATTCTCAGGCTTTTT
>CAVGYR010000042.1:2231-12401 GCA_963633325.1 uncultured Treponema sp. | reverse complement strand
AGGCTTTTTATTCTCTAGTATGAAAGATGAATCAACATATAATTTTGTTTTTAAAAAGAATGAAGAAGATAAATCAAAAGAATTATCTAAACTTACAAATTATGTAATTATTTATATTAATGAAGGCGTAACTACATTTGTTTTAGTTAATGATAATCAATTAATAAATACATATAGTTTTAAATATAAAAATATTGATGAAATTGTTAAAACTTTTGCGCTAACTATAAGTAAACATGAATTTGAATTTGCAAAAAGAAAAATTGAAGATGTATTTGTAGATTCAGATACAAATATAAATTTAGGCAAATATATAAGACACGTGAATGTTCATAATATTCGTTTCTTATGGAAAGATAGTCCCATTCTTGACATTCAAGAGGCTGGAGTTAATGAAGAAACTAAAGAAGAAACTACTGAGGTTGAACTAAAAACTACACAAGAACTTGTAGAACAAAATGAAGTGATTGATACAAAGGAAGATCTAAATGAATAAAAAAGAAGGATTTACTTTAGTAGAGGTATTAGTTTCAATAACTATCTTCTTAATAACTTTTTTAGCAATTTCGTCTTCTATAACTTTAGCTGTTAACAAAGTTCAAAAATATGAAGAATATCAATATATAGAAAATATATGTTTAGATATCGATAAAGTATATGATAAAGAAGGCTACGAAGGTCTTATTAAATATTATGATTTTAGTGAATTAACTGATAACAAAAGTAGTGGTAAATTTTATCTAGATAAAAATTATAAGTATGTGACAAGTGAAGATAAATATTGTTTCACATATACTTATTCTAAAACAGAAGATGATGTATCACTTTTGATTACTGTTACAGAAGAAACTAAAAATTATATCATTATTAAAGATCTAGAATATGGTCATAGTAAATATGATGATTCTAAAACTAGTAGTGAAGACAGTGATACTACTCAAAATCAAAACGATTAATAAATAAAGGAGGTAACTATGAATAAAGATAAAACAAAAGATGGATATGTTTTAGTTGTTACAATCGTCATAACTTTTGCAATTACTTTAACCGTTGTTACCTTATTTTGCTTAGTATATCGTTATGCAAATACGGCCTCAAGAGATTTAGAAAATCTAAGAGAGACAGTAAAAAATTATGTTGGATATAATAAATAAGGAGGAACTATGAATATTATTGTAGGAATTTTCTTATTTATTTTAGGAAGTGTAATTGCGTCTTTCTTAGGCGTAGTTATATATAGAGTGCCTAATAATATGAGTATTGTTAAACCAAATTCGTTTTGTCCGAGTTGTAAACATGAGATTAAATGGTATGATAATATTCCTATTATTAGCTATATAATATTAAGAGGAAAATGTAGATATTGTTACTCGAAAATTGGTATAAGTTCATTAATACTTGAAATACTTGGTGGCTGTTTATTTTTATTTACATTTTTATCATATGGCTTGTCTTATGATTTAATATTCTTATTACCGATTATCTCTCTACTGATAGTAATAGCTTATATTGATTATAATACTAAAACAATTTATGATTTCTCATGGATTAGTTTACTTGTTATAACTATTCTTTATGTTATATATTTGGGAATATATAATAACGAAGTGCCTCTAGAAAACATTATTGGTGCTCTTGTAGGTTTTGCATCGTTTTTCTTAATAAGCTTTATTGGTAAAATTATTGCAAAAACTGAGGTTTTAGGATTTGGCGATGTAATACTTATGGGAATTGCAGGACTTTTATTAAATTATAAGGTTTGGTTGTTTGCTTTACTTATTGGTACTCTTGTAGGTTCTATTATTGAATTAACTCTTTTAAAGCTTAAAAAGCGTGAAAGAGGAGAAGAAGTAGCTTTTGGTCCTTATTTAGTTTTAGGTATAATTGTTGGAATTCTTGTTGGAAGACAAGTTGTTGATTTTGTTTTGGGGTTGGTGATCTAAATGGCTAACTATAAATGTAAAATTATTGATAATATAGGTACACATAAAACTATATATGTAGATGCCTCAGACAGTGCTAACTTAAAAGCTAAAATCAAAAATGAGAACTCAGTTTTAGTTAGTTATTCTTTAGTTAAAGAGAAAAAAGTAAACACATTCTTTGCGGTAAGCTCAAAAGTAAAGAGAACAGAATTAATTACATTTTTCCGTCAATTTGCGGTAATGATAAAGGCTTCAATCCCAATTTCGGCTTCTTTAAATGCTTTAAAAAAACAAGGCTATTCTAAAGCCTTTAAAAAAGTACTTGATGAGGTTTATTTAGACGTACAATCAGGTGTTCTTTTATCTGAAGCTTTCGCAAAACACAAGAAAGTTTTCCCTGATTTTTTCACAAAGATGGTCGCAATCGGCGAAGTTACAGGTTCCCTAGATACAGTTTTAGCTAATATGGCTGATTATTACGAAAATGACCGTAAAGTTAGAAACAAAGTAAAAAGCGCAATGACATATCCGATCATTTTGTTAGTACTTATTTTAGCTGTATTAATATTTATCACAATGGTTATATTACCACAATTTGAAAGTATGATTAATGAATTGGGTGGAGATGTTCCTAAAATTACTAAAGTTGTAATGGGAATATCCTTGTACATGAAAAATAATTTCGTGAAGGTGTTTGGTATTACTGCCCTAGTAATTATTGCTCTAGTACTAATATTTAAAAAGACAAAAAAAGGCCGTTATGCATGGGATTATTTGAAACTTCATCTTCCTTTAATAGGTACTGTAAACAAATATCTTGTTACATCAAGATTTTCAAAAGCTTTCATTATATTACTTAATAGTGGTATGAATATGTCAGACTGCTTAGACAACCTTTTAAAGATGCTTGATAACCAAGTATTTAAACAAAAGTTTAAATATAGTGTTGAAGAAGTAAAAAGAGGAAGAAGAATCGCTCAATCAATGGGAAATATTAAATTATTCCCTCCGATGTTAATCGAAATGATTGATGTTGGTGAAAAGAGTGGTAATATAGAAGAAGTACTTAAATCTACAAGTGCTTATTTTGATGAATGTGTTGAACAATCGATTTCTAAAGCTACAGCTGCTCTAGAACCCATTATGATTGTATTACTTGGTGGTGTAGTCGCAATCGTAATCTTATCGGTATTATTACCAATGATTTCTTTAATGCAAAGTATTTAAGGAGAAATATTATGATTTTTAATGATTTATTTTCAAGTTATTTAATTGGCAATCATATTTTAACTGATAGGGCTATTAAAAATGCTAGAAATGATAGTAATTTAAATAATGTTCCTCTTCACTTAGAACTTCTTAAAAAAGGCATATTAGATGAAGAAACTCTTTATCAACATTTAGCCGCTTTTTGCCTTTTAAACTATAGATTCATGCAAATATCTGAAATCAATTTATCTATTATCAAAGAATTTTCTCTTGATAAGATTATTGAACTTAAGGCTATTCCTATTGAAGTTACTAAGGATTCGTTTACATTATTAATATCAAATCCTTTCGATATTGATGATATTGAACAATTAAAATTTAATAATGATAAAAAATTAAGTTATGTTTTAACTATTCCTTCGCAGATGGAAAAGTTACTTGAATATATTTCAACTAAAATTCAACAAGATGACGTTATTAGTGACTATTCAAGTAAAGAAAGTGATATTACTGAAAGCGCAGGAAACGATGTATCTATTGATGCGCCGGTAATAAAACTTTGTGATTCTTTATTAAAAGAAGCTGTTACGCGTGGTGCTAGTGATATACATATTGAACCTTACGAAAAAAAATTAATTGTAAGATATCGTTTAGATGGTGCTCTTAAAGTTATTGCGGAACTTCAAATTCATTTCTATCAAGCAATTTTAGCTCGTTATAAGATTATGGCAAATATGAATATTGCAGAACGTCGTGTTCCTCAAGATGGTAAAATTAATCTATTCTTTAACGATAAGAATTACGATTTCCGTGTATCTACGCTTCCTACAATTCACGGCGAAAAAATAGTTATTCGTATTTATAACTCTGATTTTACAACTAGTAACATTTCCTCTTTAGGTTTTACACCCCAACAAGAGAAAATAGTTTATGATATGATTAATAGACCACATGGTATTATTCTTTTAACAGGACCTACTGGTAGTGGTAAATCTACTACACTTTATACTTTCCTTCGTTACTTAAACAAAGAAGATACTAATATTATCACAGTTGAAGACCCTGTTGAAAACGAAATTAGTGGTATTGCCCAAGTTCAAGTTAATGCGAAAGCTGATCTAACTTTCGCAAGTGCACTTCGTTCAATCTTACGTCAAGACCCTAACATTATCATGATTGGTGAAATTCGTGATGAAGAAACTGCTCAAATTGCGACTCGTGCCGCTATTACCGGTCACTTAGTTTTATCTTCAATTCACACTAACGATGTAGCTAGTGTTGTAACTCGTTTAATTAACATGGGTATCCCTAAATATCTAGTTGCGGATTCACTTTTAGGTGCTATCTCACAACGTCTTGTTAGAAAAGTATGTCCTAAGTGCGGAGAAAAGAGACCTTTAACGGCTACCGAAAAACGTATATTAAATATCCGTAAGGATCATAATATCGTAGTAGCTAAAGGCTGTCCTTATTGTAATGGTACAGGTTATTTAGGTCGTATCGGTGTATTTGAAATGATGATTATGACTGATGAAATTAGAAATTTCATCATGAGCGATAATTACACTTCAGAAGGATTAGCTGATATTTTAAAACAAAACAATATGACTATCCTTGACCATGTTAAGAAACGTGTTCTTGATTATGAAACTACGCTTGAAGAATATGAGAAACTTAACGATGTTATAGGTGTCGGACCTACAAGCGACGAAAATTAAATAAAGTTAATTTAAAAACTTCTAAGATGGTTAGGAGTTTTTATTTTAATATTCTTTCAAATGCTTAAAATTTGGTTAATTTAGGCTAAATTTCACAAAAGTACTACATTACGATTATTGAATAAATAGTCGTTTTATAGTATGATATTTATAAATTGTTTTTTTGTATTGGAGTATAGTATGTTAAAAAAATTATTTGATACTGGTAGAAAAGAATTAAAACGTGATCAAAAGATTGCAAACGAAGTTATGGCGTTAGAAGAGTCCATTTCAAAATTAAGTGATGATGAACTTAAAGCTAAAACTCCTTATTTTAAAGAATTACTAAAAAATGGCAAAACTTTAGATGATATTTTACCTGAAGCTTTTGCGGTTGTTCGTGAAGCTGCTTGGCGTGTTTTACATATGAAGCCTTTCTATGTACAAATCTGTGGTGGTATTGCGATCCATGGTGGTAATATTGCGGAAATGAAGACAGGTGAAGGTAAATCCTTAACTGGAGTACTTCCTGCTTATTTAAATGCCTTAGAAGGAAAAGGCGTACATATCGTAACTGTTAACGAATATCTAGCTGGTCGTGAAGCTAATGGTGACATCGGTAATTTAATGCGTTGGTTAGGTTTAACTGTAGGTTTAAATATTCGTGAACTTAATCAAGCACAAAAACGTGAAGCTTATAATTGCGATGTTATGTATTCTACAAACTCTGAACTAGGTTTTGATTATCTAAGAGATAATATGGCAACTAGTGAAGATAGTCTTGTTAATTTACGTGGTCTAAATTATGCAATCATCGATGAAGTCGATTCAATTTTAATTGATGAAGCTCGTACACCTCTTATTATTTCTGGTCGTGGAAAAACAGGAAATGTAGCTTATGTTGAAGCTGATAAATTTGTCAAATCTTTAGCTGATGAAGATTTTGAAATTGATGTTGAACACAGAACTGTTCAATTACTTGAAACAGGTGTAGCTAAGGCTGAAAAGATGTTCCATCTTGATAACTTATATGATACAAACAACGTAGGTTTAGTTCATAGAATCGATAATGCGATGAAAGCTAATTTAATCTTCCAAAATGGTGTTGAATATGTTGTTCAAGACGGTGAAGTATTAATCGTTGACTCATTTACAGGTCGTATTTTAAAGGGCCGTCAATATAGCGAAGGTTTACATCAAGCTATCCAAGCTAAAGAAGGCGTTGAAATTAAACAAGAAACAGTTACAGTAGCTACTATAACTTATCAAAACTTCTTTAGAATGTATTCTAAACTTTCAGGTATGACAGGTACTGCTAAGACTGAGGAAGAAGAATTTAGAGACATTTATAACATGTATGTTGTAGAAGTTCCTACTAACAAACCTGTTATAAGAATTGATGCGCCTGACTTATTATTTGGTTCTCTAGACGCTAAATATGATGCCTTAATTAAAGAAGTTAAAGAACGTCACGCAAAAGGTCAACCAATCCTAATTGGTACTGTAGCTGTAGAAACAAGTGAACTTATTTCTAAGCGCTTAAGTGCTGAAGGAATCGTACACGAAGTATTAAATGCTAAAAACAACGAACGTGAAGCTGAAATTGTAGCTAAAGCTGGTCAATTTGGCGCAGTTACGATTGCGACTAACATGGCCGGTCGTGGTACTGATATTAAACTTGGTGAAGGTGTACTTGAAGTAGGCGGCTTATGTGTATTTGGTACTGAGCGTCATGAATCACGTCGTATCGATAATCAGTTACGTGGTAGATCTGGTCGTCAAGGTGACCCAGGTTATACTAGATTCTATACATCAAGCGAAGATCAATTAATGATTCGTTTCGGTGGTGATGTATTCAAGAAGCGTCTTGATTTTGCAATTCGTTTAACAAATGGTGGAGATATTTCAATTCCTCTAGAATCTAAGACATTTACAAAACTTGTAACTAACGCTCAAACTAGAATTGAGGGTGCTAACTATGATGCACGTAAAAACGTATTAAAATACGATGATGTTATTAGACATCAACGTGAAGCTTTCTATGAAGAAAGAATGCACATTATTCGTGATAAGTCAGTAGAAGATATTGCCCTTAAGATGGTTAAAAAAGGCGTCGAACTTGTTTGTATGTCACACATGGAAGAAGTAGGACACAACAAATATGATATCGATGATGAATCAATTTGTAAGGAATTTAATACAGTTTACTTCGGACAAGGAAAGTGTGATTTAGCTGTTATTAAATCTTATGATGAACAACAAATTATTTCATACCTTCAAGATGTAGCTCTTAAACTTCTTGAAGAAAAGAGAAACGTATTTGGAGACGAAATATATCAACAATTCTTACGTGTTATCGTTTTAAGAGTATTAGATGATCATTGGACTGAACAAATTGATAAGATGGATGAATTAAGACAATCTGTATCTTTACAAGCTTATGGTCAATCAAATCCTTTACAAATGTATCAACGTGAAGGTATTGAATTATATAACAAGATGATGGATAACATTAATAAGGACGTATTAAAATTCTTATTAAGAGCACAAATTCGCCGTGAACAAGAACCTGAGGATAGATTAAAAGGAACTTCAACAAATGATTCACATACAGATTCCTTACACCAAGGACCTGTAAGAAATGAATTTAAGAATGTTGGCCCTAATGATTTATGCCCATGTGGATCAGGAAAGAAATTTAAATATTGTCACGGAAGACATTAATTTAAGGCTCGAAAGAGCCTTTTTTTTAGAAGTGAGGTTTTTATGGAACAATTTTTAATAAACAAATATTTAGATTCATTTAAAAACAAATTAACCGAACTAAAAAAAAGTATTAACTATGATTCTTTAAAAGAAGAGATTTCTTCTTTAGATTTAAAAATTAACGATGTATCTATTTGGGCTGATTCAAAGAATGCGGAAAAGTTAATAAATAAAGCTAATAATTTAAAGTCAAAATTTAATTCTTATAATGAATTAGTGGAATTAAACACTGAAATTTTAGAATTAATTGAACTTTCTAAAGAGCTTGAGGGCTTAGAGAGTGAAATTGAGGAGAAAATTTTATCTTTAGATAGTAAAATAAATGACTTCGAGACTACTATATTAATGGATGGTGAATATGATGACTCAAATGTCATTCTAGATATTCACCCAGGTCAAGGAGGTACAGAGGCATTAGATTGGGCTGATATGTTATTTAAAATGTATCAGGGATTTGCAAAAAAACATAATCTAAAGATTAATATTTTATCATACGAGGCAGGAGAAGTTGGTATAAAATCATTATCTTGCGAAATTAAAGGAAAAAATGCTTATGGTTTACTTAAGTCAGAACGTGGTGTACATAGACTAGTTCGTATTTCACCATTTGATTCAAATAAGAGACGTCATACAACATTCGCATCTGTTGATATAGCACCAATTATTAAAAATGATTTAGACATAGTAATTAAAGATGAAGATATAAGAATTGATACTTATTTATCATCGGGTCACGGTGGTCAAGGGGTAAATACTACTTATTCGGCTGTTCGTATTACTTATTTACCATTAAACATAGTTGTAACATGCCAAAATGAGCGTAGCCAATTGAGAAATAAAGAAAGTGCAATGACAGTTCTTAAATCGAAATTACTTGAAATTGAGTTGTTAAAACAAGAACTTAATTTAAAAGAAATTAAGGGTGAACAACTTCAAAATGGCTTTGGTTCTCAAATTAGATCTTACGTATTCACCCCATATACGATGGTGAAAGATCATAGAACAAATTATGAGACTAGTTTTGTTAATGATGTTATGAGTGGAGAGATAGATGATTTCATTCGTCAATATTTAGTTATGAAAGCGAGTCAAAAAAATGAATAAGAAACATGTATTTAAAGAATTATGTGAAGTTACATTAGGCGTATTTTTGATGTCATTTGCCTATTACTTCTTTTTCAAACCATCAAACTTAGTTTCAGGTGGCGTTTCAGGTATAACAATTATCATGAATAATAGTTCTTTAGCTAAAATGTCATGGTATAAAGATTATATTTTTATGTATATTGCCCAAGCAATTTTATTAATTTGTGCATTTTTATTTGTTGGAAAAGATTTCTTTTTAAAAACAATTCTAGCTTGTATTTTAGACCCAACATTTAATATGTTATTTTCGCTTACAAAAAGTAATCCAGCTTACTTTTTGCAAATAATACCAATTTCAAATTGGTATATTATTACAACTATTGTGGGTGGTATAATCAGTGCTTTAGGCATAGGTATATGTCTTCGTGCTAATTCAAGCACAGGTGGTATGGATATTTTGCAAAAAATATTACAACAAAAATTACATATACCATATTCTAAATCTATGTATTTGACAGATTGGTTAGTAGTTGTTATATCTGGTATTTTTGTACTTAATATTAACCAAATTAATAATCCTGATACTATAACTCAAGCCCATATTTATAACGTTGAAATGGTTGTATACGGCGCAATTTGTGTATTCTTAACTGGTTATGTATGCGATGTTTTAGCCCTAAATGCGAAAAAGAGAAGAACTGCATTTATCATTACTGATGATATTGAGCCTATTAAAGACTATATATTTAAAAACTTTGATCGTGGTTTAACAGTTGTAGATTGCATCGGTGGATATACTAATTTACATCATAAGCTGATTGTTTGTACCATTGAAAAAAGACAATGTTATATTTTGCGTGATGCCTTAAAAACCCTTGACCCTAAAGCTTTCACTTTCTTTAGTGAAACAAAGGAAATAGTAGGGGATTACATTTAATGAAAATTTTAGATATTAAAAAAGAAAAAAAGAATTATATACTTGTTTTAGACACGGAAGAAATTATAACAAATGAAGACACGATTATTAAATATTATCTAAGAAAAAATATGGAATTAGATAATAATCAAATTTTTTTAATTAAAGAAGATTCTATGTTTTTCTTTAGTTATGAAATAGCTATTTGTTATTTAGAACACACTATTTGTTCTGTATATAAAATGAGGAAATATTTATTAAACAAAGGTATAAGTGAGGCAATTTCAGGAAAAGTTGTCGACTTACTTATAAAAAGAAACCTTATAAATGATCGTACTTATACTCGAACTTTAATTGATCACTATATTAATCTTTCATACGGACCTTTGTATATACAAAATAAGGCTTATGAAAATGGAATCGATTCACAACTTTTTCTTGAATTAATATCTAAAATAGATGATGATATATTTAGCGAAAAAATCGATTTGTTTATTTCAAAAAAAAATAAAAATAATTTTGAGATGAACGATAAAAATATTAACAAGCTTATTATGACATTACTTAGAAG
>CAVGYR010000042.1:0-2221 GCA_963633325.1 uncultured Treponema sp. | reverse complement strand
TGTTAGTAGAGAGGTAGACAAATTCCGATATGAAAATAGATAAATTTAAACAAAAAAAAGAAGAAATTAATAAAAATATAGAAGAAAATAATAAGAAAATGAATAAATATTTAAATATTAGAATCGTAGACATTCTTTTATTTATAATTATTTTTATAACTATGTTTTCTTACAAGAATAAACTTGTTCCTTTTATTGTTTTATTAGTTGTTTTATTTACGATATGGGTTTATTTAACTATAGTTATTGCTAAATACAAACGAATTGATAAAAAATATAAATATTCTCTTGAAGTTATTAATCATTACCTAGCTCGTTTTAATTCTGACTTTAAAAAGAAAAAAGATAATAATGAATTTCCTAAGGGTGAATATTTTGAGTCGGATTTAGATATTTTTGGCTCATCTAGTATATATAATTACATTAGTGTTTGTAAAACTGAATACGGAAAAAAAGAATTATCTAATCTACTTGAGGCTAATTTAATTAGTGAAAAAGAATTAAAAATAAGAGAAGAAGCAGTAAGTGATTTTGCGCAAGACTTTGATTCAACAATAAATATTGTATCCGCATCTTTCGAATATTCAAAAATCAATCCTAATGTAAGACTTAAAAATATCGAAAGTGGTTTAAAAAATTTAGATAATATATATAAGCCAAATAAATTTAAAGTAGCACTTTCATGTATTTATATTTTAACAATGATTACACTATTTATATTAGCTAGTGTAAAAGTAATTAGTGTTTATATTCCTATTGCGTTTATATTTGTAGGATTCTTCGGCTCAATGTTTATAAACAGTGAAGCCGCAAGTTTATCTAACGATCTTTCAAGCGCTAAAACAGTACTTTACGGGTATGACGAATTGTTTGATGAAGTTTCAAATTTAAAAACTTGTAACGAATACATTAATTCATTAAGAGATAAAGTCATTACTTTATCTTCTAAATCAATTAAGCAATTTAATATAATTTCTTCTTTAAGTGAATCAAGAAAGAATATATTATTCCAAATTTTATCAAATGGCTTATTTATGCTAGATAGTTTTGTCGTACTAGCTTATTCTTCTTGGCAAAAGAAGTACAAAAATTCAATTGCGGAAGCACTTGAATCTATTGGTAAAATAGAAGCTTTAATAAGTTTATCTACTATTGAGTTAGTTCGTGATACGTCTACACGTCCTCAAATAAGTAATGAATTTAAATTTGATAATATAAAACATCCATTAATAGAAGATAGTAAATGTGTACCAAATTCATTTGTATTTAAAGACAGAAATATTATCACAGGATCTAACATGTCAGGTAAAACTACATTTATGCGTTCTATTGGTACTAATTATGTTTTATTTTTAGCAGGTGCTAGTGTTTGTGCTGATTATTTCGAAGCTCCAATTTTAAAATTATTCACATCAATGAAAGTAGTAGATGATGTGAATAATAATATTTCAACATTCTACGGCGAAATATTACGTATTAAAGCCATTTGTGATTATGCTAAAACGGACACACCTATGTTAGTATTAGTAGATGAAATATTTAAAGGAACTAATACTAAAGATAGAATTGTAGGGGCTACAAAAGCTATTGAAAAACTAGATAAAGAAAATATTTTTTCTATTGTAACAACCCACGACCCTGAGTTGTGCCAAATTGAAGGAGTTAAGAATTTCCATTTCTTAGAGCACTACGAAAACGACGAAATCAAATTTGATTATAAAATCCATGATGGTATTTCTAATACTAGAAACGCAATATATCTGCTTAAATTAGCAGGAATAATAGACGAATAAAAAAAACTGAGTTTAGCTCAGTTTTTTATATTGTCAAATTTAAAATTTTATTTACAGCTTTAACCGCACCATCATGATTATTATCAAATTCTGAGATGTATTTAGCAACTTCTTTAGCCTCAGGCTCACCATTAATCATACAAACAGTTTCACCGCGCATTCTTAAAAGTTTTACGTCTTTTATTGAATCCCCTACTGCAATTAAGTCTTCTTTACCAATCTCATATTTAAACATTATTTCAAGACTTGCATAAGCTTTATTAACATTTTTGATATTAATATAATAAAGGGCGTGTGTTAAATCAGCACCTAATGAAGTAAGTTCAATATAATCATCATATTTTTTAATATTTTCTAAGAAGATATCATTTTTCTTTTTATCTACAACAGTAAAAATCATATTAGGATATAAAAGGTCTAGATTAAGA
>CAVGYR010000041.1:2466-13507 GCA_963633325.1 uncultured Treponema sp. | reverse complement strand
ATTTTATTATCTACTAAATATATAACAGATCCCTCAGTGTGTCCTGGGGTAGAAATAACTTTAAATTTATGCCCTACAAGATTAAATTCTTCATTATCTTTTAATATTATTAAATCTAAGTTCTTCACATCAAAAGGTATTTTTTTATTAAATTCATTATACAAATTATAATCATTGTTTTTAAGTACTTCTAATTCGCCCTCATAAATGTAGATAGGACATTTAAAATATTTAATTCCGTCTATATGATCAATATGAGCGTGGGTTAAAAGTATAGCTTTAATATTATATTTATTTATTTCTTCTAAATATTTATCTAATCCCTCGCCCGGGTCAATTAATATAGCATCAGTGCCATTATTAATTAAATAAGTATTTTCAAAGAAAGAACCATTTACAAAAGTCTCCATATTTGCCTCCTAAAAAGAAAAAAAGCTTTTTTCAAAGCCTTATTTCTTTTCTCTGTGTAATGTTTGCTTCTTGCAAGTATTGCAGTATTTCTTGAACTCAATTCTTTCAGGATTAAGTTTCTTATTCTTATCAGTATGATAATTTTCATTTTTACATTCTGTGCAAACTAATGTTACTAAATCACGCATCTTTATCCCTCCAGACCACTCATAAATGAGTATAATGCATTAATAATTATATCAAATATAATTTATAATATCAAGTTTTGTAACCAAAAATATTATACACTTTTTTTCTATTCTTGCAAGACCTATTTTATATTTCATTGCTATTTAATAAATAATTTACTATAATTTATACGGTGATTTTATGTATACAAGAGAAAATACTAAACAAATTAAATTAAAAGATATAGTTTTAGGTGGTAATAGCCACGTCTATATCCAATCTATGTGCAATACAAAAACTAAAGATGTTTCAGCTACTGTAAATCAAATTTTAGATCTTGAAAAAGCTGGTTGTGAAATCATTCGTGTTGCTGTATTAGATAAAGAAGATGCTTATGCAATTAGTAATATTATTAAACAAATTCATATCCCTCTAGTTGCGGATATCCACTTTGACCCTGAACTTGCAATTATTTCTATTAAATCGGGAGTTAATGCGATAAGATTAAACCCTGGTAATATTAGAAATAAAGAAAAAATCGAAGAAATTGTAAATCTTGCGAAAGAACATCATATTCCGATAAGAATTGGTGTAAATGGGGGATCTTTACCTAAAGGTACTACTTTAAATGCAGCTTCTATGGTTGATGCGGCTATGCATCACGTTAAGATTTTAGAGGATTTAGGTTTCTATGATATCGTTATTTCTCTTAAGGCTTCTAATATTGAATTAAGTCGCGAAGTTTATAAACTTGCAAGTGAAACTTTCCCTTATCCTCTTCATGTAGGTATTACTGAAGCAGGTACTGCTTTTTCAGGATTAATTAAATCCTCAATGGGTTTAGATCAAATTTTATCTTTAGGTATCGGAAACACGATTAGAGTTTCTTTAACTGATGAACCAATTCTAGAAGTAAGAGCTGCTAAGGAAATATTAAACAATTTAAAATTGATTAAAAATGTTCCTTATTTCACTTCTTGCCCTACTTGTGGTAGAACTCAATATAATATGATTCCGATTGCTAAAGAAATAGAAAATTATCTTTATACAATTAATAAAGATATTAAAGTCGCAGTTATGGGTTGCGCCGTAAACGGTCCTGGTGAAGCTCGTGAAGCTGATTTAGGGGTTGCGGGCGGTATAGGCGAAGCTATTTTGTTTAAGAAAGGCGAAGTTGTCAGAAAAATTAAAGAGGAAGACATTTTAAGCGAATTAATCAAAGAAATCGATGCCTTCTAAAAAATAAAGGTTTTTATTAGAATTAACTAGTAAAAACCTTTTTTGTATTCTTTTAATCAAAATTAATTTCAAAATCTAATAAGCCATCATAGAAATCTTTTTCGTGTGATACTAAAATAACCGATCCTTCGAATTTATCAAGGGCTAAAAATAACGCTTCTTTCGTATTTTTATCTAAATGGTTAGTGGGTTCATCTAGAATAAGGACATTGCTCTTCTTCATCGTCATAAGGGCTAGACGAACACGAGTTTGTTCTCCTCCTGACATTTGATTCATATCTTTTAGCGCTAACTCACCTTTAATGCCTAATCTAGCTAAAATTGAACGAAGTTCTCCGTCTTCTTTTAGCGGATAGAATCCTCTAAGGTAAGTTATTGCATTTTCACCTTTTCTAAATTCATGTTCTTGTTCAAAGAAATTAATAACCGCACTGTTGTTAAATTTATAGTCACCGCTAATTTTAGGAATAAAACCCATAATAGTTTTCAAAATCGTTGATTTTCCGACACCATTATGTCCTAAAATTGCGACTTTCTTATTTTTTTCTATTAATAAATTTAATGGTGGTAAAATTGCTTTATTATTATATCCTACAGATAAATTAATAAGTTTTAAAACTTCGTCCCCTGTTGATCCTGAATACGGGAAAGTGATGCTAATCTTAGCTTCTTCTTTTGGCTTATCTAATACCTCTAGACGCTCTAAGCGGTGTTGTCTTTCTTTAGCTTGTCTACTACTTGTTGCACGAACAATATGAGCTTTTATCCAATCTTCTGTATTCTTTATATATTTTTGTTGATTATTATATTCACGCAACATATGTTCATTTCTCAAATCATGTTCACGTAAATAGAATTCATAATCGCCTTTATAACGAACTAGTTGTTTGTTATTAATTTCGTAAACTACTCTAGCTATTTCTTTGCTAAATTCAACGTCATGGCTTATTACTACAAAAGCACCTTTAAAAGAATTTAGATAATTTATAAGCCATATAATATGTTCTCTATCTAAGAAGTTTGTAGGTTCATCCATTAACAAAACGTCGCTCTCTTCTAGTAACATCTTTGCTAAATATACTTTTTCTCTTTGTCCCCCAGATAAAGTAGATAACATTGAATCTAGGCCATAAGAAGTAATCCCTAAACCATTAATAATATTTCCTATTTTAGAATTTATTGCGTAAAAGTTTTCTTTATCTAATTCATCTTGAATTCTTTGAGCTTTATCCATAACCTTATCATATTTAGAGGGATCGACATAAGCTAAAGACTCATATAATTTATTCATTTCTTCTTCTATATCAAATAAAGGTTTAAAAACACCATATAAATATTCTTTAATTGAAATATCTTTATCTACTTTTAAATGTTGATCTAAATAAGAATAAGTTACATTAGGAAGCCATGTAACCTTACCTGTATCAGGGATAATATTTTTTGCGATAATATTCATAAAAGTAGATTTACCGCACCCATTAGGTCCGACAAGTAAAATATGTTCGCCTTCTAAGATTCTAAAGTTTACATTTTTATATAAATCATTATCTGTATATTTGAAATTAATGTTTTCACATTCTAACAAAGCCATAATAAGCCTCCACACAGTTTAAAATTATATCATGTTTTTTGTTTTTTAGGTAATAGAAAAGGGCTATAAATAGCCCCTTTGTTACATTAATTTTTTAAACATTTCGATTACTTCTTCTTTACTAGCTTCTCTAGGGTTACCTGGGTAACATGCATCTTTTAATGCGTCAGACGCTAGATTATCTAAATCACTTGCTAAAATCTTGTCGCATTTAGTAGGAATACCTACATCAGTTGATAATTTCTTAACCGCGTCAATAGCTGCTTTTCGGTATTCTTCTTGATTCATTCCATGTGTATCAACACCAAAAGCTTCTGCTATATCTTTATATTTTGTGCCACTTACTTCTTTATTGAACTCCATCGCAATAGGTAATAACATCGCACAAGCTACACCGTGTGGAATATCATAATAAGCTGAAAGTGTATGTGCCATCGCATGGTCAATTCCAAGACCTACATTTGAGAATCCTTGCCCGGCAATATATTGACCTAAAGCCATTCCTTCACGGCCCTTAGGGTCATTATTAACAGCTAGGCGTAAGTTTTTCGCAATGATTTCGATAGCTTTAATGTGATACATATCGCTCATTAACCAAGCGCCACGAGTGATATATCCTTCAATTGCATGTGTAAGGGCATCCATTCCTGTTGAAGCTGTAAGACCTTTAGGCATACTAGACATCATCATAGGATCAACGATTGCAACTACAGGCATATCGTGTGCATCAACACATACGAACTTTCTCTTCTTTTCTACATCTGTAATTACATAATTAATTGTAACCTCAGCTGCTGTTCCGGCTGTTGTAGATACAGCTATAATAGGAAGACAAGGCTTTTTTGTCGGTGCCACTCCCTCAAGACTTCTAACATCTGAAAATTCAGGGTTAGTAATGATAATACCGATAGCTTTTGCTGTATCGATTGCAGAACCACCGCCGATTGCAACTATAGAATCCGCATTAACTTCTTTAGCTTTAGCTACACCTGCTAAAACATTCTCGATTGTAGGATTTGGTTTAATTTCTGAAAAAACATGATAATTAATTTTAGCCTCATCAAGTAAATCAGTTACATGAGCTGTAACACCAAATTTGATTAAATCAGGATCTGTACATACTAAAACCGACTTAAATCCTCTTTGATTGATTTCAGGTACAATATTTTTAATTGCACCTTCACCATGATAACTTGTTTCGTTTAACATAAATCTGTAAGACATAAAAATTCCTCCACTCTTTATAATTATATTTTAGTCCCTTTTTAAAGAATGGTCAAATATTAACAGAAGTTTAAATCTAATATACAAATTAGGTTAATATTGTGCTAAAATTATAATGCATTTTTGAAAGGATGACATTATGAAAGATTATTGTACAAAAGTTTATGCATTCGATAAATTTATAAGAATATATGCGGCTACTACAACTAACTTAGTTGAAAAAGCTAGACAATTACATGAGACTTGGCCTACAGCTACAGCTGCCCTAGGTAGATTTTTAACTGCTAGTGCTATGACTAGTTTAATGTATAAAGCAGGTGAACATTTAACATTTATAATTAATGGTAATGGTTCTATCGGACAAATGGTTGTCGAAGCTAGTTATGGTACTGTTAAAGGTTCTATTGAACACCCTGGTGTTTATTTAAAATATAATAACGGACACCTTGCAGTAGGTTTAGCTGTCGGAAATAACGGTGACCTTACTGTAATAAAAGATTTACATATGAGAGATCCATTCTCTTCTATCTCCCCTCTTCAAAGCGGTGAAATTGGGGACGACTTCACTTATTATTTTGCGACTAGCGAACAAGTTCCTTCTTCTGTAGGCCTTGGTGTTTTAATTAACCCTGATAATTCAGTTAAAAGCTCAGGTGGTTTTATCATTCAAGTTATGACAGGTTGCCCTGATGAGGTCTTAAATAAACTTGAAGAGAGACTTAAAACATTAAAACCAGTTAGCCAAATGGTTGATGAAAATTACACACCTCTTCAAATGATTGAAGAAATCGTTGGTAAAGATTACGAAATTCTTGAAGATAACATTCCTCTTGAATATAAATGTGATTGTTCAAAAGAACGTTTCGCATTAAAAATGGAAGCTTGTGGTGAGGAAGAATTAGAAAAAATGATTAATGTTGATCATAAAGCTGAAGTTGTTTGTCACTTCTGTATGAAACATTATGAATTTTCTGAATCTGATTTAGTTACAATCTTAAACAATTTAAAGCGTAAAAAACAAGGACATTAATTTTTGTCCTTGTTTTCTTTTGAAGCTTTTTTTATACTCTTCTTGTATTTTATCATTTGCACTACATGAGTTATAGAAAAAATCGGATGACTTAATAACATTCTAGGTCCGGAATATTTCATCACTTCTTTAATACGTACTTTCATGTCAGGCTTATAACAGTGAATTTTGCAAAAACTGCAGAATTTTTTATTCTCTTTAAACGGACATTTAGATAATCTAAATAGTGAATAATTAAGTAATTCTTCGCAATCCTTACATAATCCTTTTTTATCATCTCTTTCATGTTTATGCCCATGACAGTAGATTTTAACCATCTTAGGAATCAATTTCTTTTCTTCATTAAAATGTTTAAATTTCTTCTTTTCGTTTCTTTCTTCTTTAGTCATAATATCACCTTGTTATTTAAAACTAACAACATTATAAACTAAAATTTATTTTTTTGAAATAGTATAATCTTCATTAACTAAAGTTGAAACAATTTCCCCAAAATATACGTGATGCATATTATCTTTATCTACACCAGAATAATATCTTTCAATTGCCTCATCACTAAACAAAGTTTTATAATCAAATTTAAGTTCTGAAATCTTCTTAAGTTTTAATACAAAGTCACTTTCTTTAATATATGAACAAAATTTATCATTGTCAAAAACAGGAGTTAAGCCTGTAAGCGCATATTTATCACAGTCTTTACCACTCATTGTGCCCATAATCTTAAGTGCTTCATTATATTTATCACTTAAGAAAGACAAAGTGAAATAATCGCTTTCTTCCATCAAGTGATTTGTAAATCTGCTTTCTTTAACAAATACAATACATATATTCTTTCTAAATAATGTACCTAAAGCTCCCCAACCAATTGTCATCGAGTTAGGTTTTGTACCTGCTGTTAACAAGACGTGACCGCGTGAAAATATTTCAAACGGATTTAAATTTAAATCATTAATATTAGCTCTTATCATATTAGTCCTCGTTTGCCCTAATAATAGTAATTGTACTATTATATGCATAATCAAAATCATAATTATTTGTCTTTTTTGTATAAAGTGTGAATATGCAATTCACAAAACATTTTGTATAAAGCCTAGTTTCGTTCTCTAGATATAGTTCCTTCAAAGACTCGTTATTGTAAAACGCTAAAGTTCCGATTGACTCAAGGTTTTTAACATCTACATTTTTTAGATTTTTAGCCTCAAAAAATGTCGAACCAGCGATATTTTTATATGAAGAAGTTAAACTCGTCTTAAATGTTTCTATATTAGAATATGCAAAAGCTGCTTCATATATTTTTGAAACACTATCAGGTAATTCTATATTCCTTACATTAGCCTTATAAAAAGCTCTTGTTTCTATAGTTTTAATGTTAGAATTTTCTTCAAATATAATATTTTCTGCTTTACTATTTTCAAAACACCTTTTACCTATTACGGTAACTTTTTTCCCTTTGTGAGTTCTAGGGATTACATAAGTATTTGCATATCCGTAAGCCTTTTTAATCTCGTAAGAATCAGTTTCCTTAATATAAGAATAACTTAAACGTGGATTAAAATAATATAGGATAAAACTTGAGATTAATACAAGGAACAAAAAAGAGAATACACAAATTATTATTTTTTTACTTTTCATTTTTCTCATGTCCTTTATATTGAAGTTCGTATAATGCATAATACATTCCACGTTTCTTAAGTAACTCTTGATGATTCCCTTCTTCTACTATTTTACCATGATTTAATACAATAATTTTATCACTATGTTGAATAGTTGAAAGTCTATGTGCTACTACTAACATAGTACCGATATTTTTCATCTTATTTAATGAGTCTTCAATTACTTTTTCGGTTTCAGTATCGATATTTGCGGTAGCTTCGTCTAAAACAATAATATTTGGTTTAGGTAATAGTGTTCGCGCAAAAGATATTAATTGTCTTTCGCCTTGAGAATAATTATTACCTCTTTCTTCTACAACGTGATCTAATTTATCACCATATTTATTAATAATTTGGTCCGCATTGACAAAAGAAGCTGTTTCTAGGATTTCATCATCTGTGTATTTATCGCTAAATATTGTAATGTTATCCCTAATACTTCCTGAAAACAAAAATACATCTTGTAACATAACACCGATATTTTTTCTTAAATCTTCTAGCTTTATATCTTTAATATTTATATCATCAATTAAAATTTCACCTTTTTGAATCTCATAATTTCTTGTAATTAGATTCAAAATTGTACTCTTTCCGGCACCTGTTGCGCCTACAAATGCGCATGAAGTGCCAGCTTCAACTACAAACGAAACGTCTTCTAAGATCCAATTTTTGTCAATATAGGCAAAATATACATGCTTAAATTCAATTTTACCTTCAAATTTTTTTATCGATTTTGCGTTCTCGCTATCAACAATCTCGCTCTTAGTATCTAATAAAGTGAATATTTTCTCGCTACTAGCTAAAGCTGATTGTAATTGATTGAATTGTTCTGCTAAATTTTCAATAGGATTAAAGAATTTATTAACTAAGCTGTAATATGTTACAAGAGTACCAATCACAATATGTCCATTATGCACTTCAATAGAACCAAAATATAATGTAATTACAATACATACAACAAACAAGAAATACATTAACGGACGGAAAACCGAAAGTAAAAATATTTGTTTTAAATTTGCATTCTTAAGTTCTTTATTCTTCTCCCTAAATTCATGTAATTTTTTGTTCTCTTGATTAAATATTTGTGTAACTTTAATACCTGAAATATTTTCCGATAAGTATGAATTCATTGAACTTAAAGAATTTCTTACATTACGATAACTTTTTCTTGAAGATTTTCTAAAAAGAGCGGAAGAAATTACTATTATAGGTACAATTAAAGTAATTAATAATGTAAGTTTAACTGAGAAAATAAACATTACAATATAAATAATTATAATAGTTAATAAATATTTTATTAAAAGTACTAATACAGATGTAAATAATTCAGACAATGCATTTGTATCATTAGTAACACGAGTTACAAGGCGTCCGATAGGTTCTTTGTTAATTTGACCGATACTTAATGATTCAATATGGTTAAATGTATCTGTTCGAACATTAAATATAATATTTTGCCCTACTGACTGTAATAAATGTTGATATAAATAATTTATGCACAAAGATACAACTAAAACACCTAAATAAACTAATACTAACATTCTTATAAGTGTTAATTTATCTAAATCTACGTTATTAAATATTTTTGAACTAGATTTAATAATATTTATTACCTCACCGGTTAAAAATGAAGGTATCAAATCTAATATAACGATAACTAAAACTAAGAATAGTGCACAAATAAATTTAAAAAGTTCGGGACGTAAATAGTCAAACAGTTTTTTAAATAAAACTTTATCAGAATAAGTTCTTATATAATCTTTATTCATTATAATCACCTACTTCACGCTCTAAAGTTTGTAATCTTACAAGTTCTTTATATTCTTCGTTTGTCTTCAAAAGTTCATCGTGTGTACCAATACCTGTAACTATGCCTGATTCTAGCACAACAATCTTATCTAAGTCTTTCATAGTAGAAATTCTATGTCCGATAATAATTGTTGTTTTATCTTTTCTAATTTCTCGTAAATTTGTAAGAATTTCTTCACATGTTTTTGTATCAACAGCTGATACCGAGTCGTCTAGAATCAAAATTTGAGGATCCTTAATTAAGGCACGGGCGATCGCAACACGTTGTTTTTGTCCACCACTAAGTGTTACACCACGTTCGCCTAAAATGGTTTTATATTGATCCTTAAATTCGGTAATATTATCGTGAACATCAGATAATTTAGCGGCTCTCACAACGCTATCTATATCGCTATTTTCATAGGCAAAAGAAATATTGTTTGAAATAGTATCACTAAATAAGAAATTATCTTGTGGTACATAACCTATAGAGCCTCTTATAGTTTTAACCGAATAATCCATAATATCAATATCATCAATATATACCATATCTTTATCGATATTATATGTTCTAAGTAAAATATCAACAATAGTAGATTTACCAGCACCTGTTCTACCGATAATTCCTACAAATTCTCCGGCTTTAATATTAAAAGTTACATCTTTTAAGACATCTATATTTGCGTCTGGGTAATTGAATGTTAAATGATTAAATCTAATGTCCCCTTTAATTTCATTAGTTAGTGCTTCTTCTTTATCAACTACCTCGGGCACTGTATCTAAAATATTTGTCACACGCTTAAGAGACGCATTTCCCTGTGCGCGAAGATTTATTAATTGGCTAATCGCAAACATTGGCCAAATAAGTGTATCAAAATAAGAAATAAGCTCGGTCATATTTCCGACGTTAAATGTTTTAGTCTTATCTATTAAACTAGCACCTTTTAGTACCGAGTCTGAACAAAAATAAATCAATATACCTACAACTGCATTTAATAAAAATGTAAATAAGACATCGACAATAATAGAAATTTTAACAAAATCTAAGTTAGATTTCTTATTTTGTTCGTTTATCTTATTAAATCTTTTTTTCTCGTCTTCCTCGCAAACAAAAGCTTTAATAGTAGAAATTCCTGAGAAGTTTTCATTCGCAAAATCCGAAAGGGCTTCATAAGCCTCTTGTTTTTTTAAGAAACATTTCTTCATAAAACGTTCAATAAAAAAAGATCCTACTAAAATAAGTAAAAGTGGAATAAGTGCGAAAAGGGCGATACGTGCGGATAGTTTTAACATCTTTATGTAGGCTAGTGTACCTAAAAAAAACGCATCTACAATTAAAATTGTACCTTGCCCGAAACAACGTTGTATAACTTCTAAATCGTTTGTAAAATATGATAACAATCCACCGGTTTTGTTTTGTTTAAAAAATGATTGATCTAGTGTTAATACTTTTGAAAACAATTCATCTCTTAAATCACTTTCAATTCTTATACCAACGCCAAATACTGTATTACGCCAACCAAAACGACCTATAAACATAATTGCGCCTACGCCTAAAATTTGTAATGAATAAGTAAGTATTTTTTTGTTATTTTCAGAAAACAATGTTCCATCATATAATTCATTTACTATCTTGCCATAAATTTCAGGTATTAAAAGTTGGAAATAATCAACGATTATTAAAAATAGTGCCCCTAGCAAAAACAAATACCAATACTTTGAATAAAATCTATTAACATATTTACCAAATAACATATGCTCACCTTATTTCAAATCTTTATTAACAACTTCAATAACATTATCTATCAAATTTAATTCTTCACTAAATCTATTTTTAAATTCATCATAAGTCTTAAATGCAAGGGGCTCCATATGATACTTAAAATCTTTCTTTTTGTTTGAATATACCATATAAAGCGTGTTATCAATAGTTTTAACTTT
>CAVGYR010000041.1:0-2456 GCA_963633325.1 uncultured Treponema sp. | reverse complement strand
CTTAAAAGGCGTGAATCAAAATTAGAACGATTATAGATTTTGTTAATTGGTTTATCAAATCTAAAAATATAGAAACGTGATAAAATTTCATTTTTTCTTTTATTATCTTTAGTATATTCTAAGAAATATGAACAAAGTTCTACTCCTTTATATGTTCCGTCAATAACTGAAGAAATATAGAATTCATTTGCAAGATTTGCCATACTTAAAGCGTCTAGGGCTTCATAACTTACTTCTTTTTTTCTAGTGTAAACAAGATTATCGTGCTCTAAGCTTCTAAAAGTTTCTTGGATTGCTTTTTCTCTCATAGGACCGAAGATTAATTTATTAAATAATAATACGCATAAAGGTATTAATACTAAAGAGCCGATAAGAACGGAGATTATAATCATTTCGTTTTGAAGTTTTACAGTTAAAACTGTACCTAAAATATATAACAAAACAATTATGAATGCTAATGAAGAGAAAAATATAGTTAAAGAAAAACGTAGTTTATTATAATGTTTCATGAAAATCACCTTTTTATTAGTTTATCAAAAAAAAGAAAAAATAAAAGTGATATGCATAATTATATAAAAAAACATATAAAGTAGAATAATTTCTAACTTTATATGTCTATCATTTTATTTAGATTTAGTTGATGTATCAATATCAACTGCTTTTTCTAATTTGTTATTTGAATCAATATTAAATGTTTCACCATTAACTGTTACTCTAAGCTCATCAACTGAAATTGATCTACTAGTTTGAGGCAGATCAAATTTAAGAGGTTCTTCAACAGATTCACCCATTGAAGTAGTATCTACCTTAGGAAGTACTTTATCAAGCACTAATCCTGGAATCATAGGTGAATATGTAAAACAATCAAAATTATGAAGACCTAATTTAGTATCATTTTTATATCCATCAGTTGAACCCTTTTCTAGATAATAAACAAATTCTTCTTTACTACGTTCGTCAAAAATATCGTTTGTAGAATTTCTAACTTCATCTCTCATTTGCTTTAATATATCTTTTTCATGATGCCAAGTAGGTCTAAAAATATTTATAATCCAAAGACCTGAATCATGGGTCTTTTTTAATGTACGATATTCGAGACTTGCTTTATATAGCTTATTTTTAATTTCATTTGAATCATATCTATGTCCATCATCTTTAATCGCATTTTTAAACTTTTTTAAGGCTCTATTCGCATAGTCTCTCTTAAAATCACCTTTTTTATTGTTTAGTGTAGGAAGATCTAAATAATATTTAAAAGATTCATTACATGATTTAGTTGTATTAAATAAATGACTATTTGAGATCATGTTTTCTAAATTAGGCTTACTCATATGTTCAAAGTTTTCTGGTAATGGAACTTCTAATATTGAAGAAAAGTTATCAAATAAAGCTATAATGTTATTGCTTAATACTTCAAAATCATTATTTTTAAATTGTAACATCTTATTAACATCATCTGCTTTTAAATCACTTCTTAATGTATATTCAGAAATTTCTCTACAATAATAATTGATGAATGTCGCATATAGAGCTTTAGTAAGATCCTCTGTATCATTAGACTCTGCGAAATTCACTAAATCCTCAATTAAGTCTGAAAAGGAGTACATTGGCACATTAAATTCAAGTAAAGATTCATTGAAATCCGCAATTTGATCAGTTAACATATTTTCTTCATACGGACTATATTCAACTGTTAATTCATTGTTTTTATAAACAAATTTCATAATAACACATCCTTTTTTCTTATATTATATATTCGTATGTAGGACAAAATTAATCATTAATTACTAAGTTCTTTGTATAAACTAGTCCTGAAGTATTATCTTTAATAATTAAAGAAATATCACCACACTCTTTACACAAATACACTTCTTCACCTTTTTCTAGACCCAAAAATATATTTAGTGCGTCAAACACATAACTATTATCAATAAAATTCTCGTTTAAAACAAATAAATCTTTATTATCTATTTTTACTTTTACATAATTAGAATAATTAATATACGAATCTATTTTAGTTTTTTGAGGAATATAATCATTTCCTGTTTCGTTTTGATCATTTTTAACTTTTACCGTCTTATAATTTAGAAAAGTTTCAAAACTATAATTTAGTGTATTAACATCTAATTTAACAAGATTTAGCCCACCAAAAACTACTACGTTATTCCCGCCATCAATATACAACACATCATTAATTTTTAAAGGATCTAAATTAGGTTTTTGTTTAAACATCATTACAGGCATATGACCTACAATATTTAATTTATAATCATTATGAAACTCTTCGTTTGTAAATAATTTCTTATTTATAGATTCACATTTATCCGCATGTGTTAATAAAATATTGTTATTAATTAGTATTTCTTTATCTAAAGAATTAATGTAATCGAAATATTTTTTATATTTAATATTTATTTTATCAAGCGCTTCGTCGTAATTTTCAATTGTATCTTTAT
>CAVGYR010000040.1:10419-13746 GCA_963633325.1 uncultured Treponema sp. | reverse complement strand
ATCATAATATCACACTACCTTTTAAATAATTTTAACATATTTTATATAATTTTATATAAAAAATAAAAAGGGATTTTATGATCCCTAATTATTCAACGCAGATGATGTATGAATAAATATCTTGATTACCTTCAATTAATTCACATTCAACATCTTCATTAATTTCACTAACAAAATCAGCTAATTCATTTTGTTCCTCTTCGCTTACACCGTTACCAACAAAGATAGTAACGACAGACGAATCTTCATCAAGGCATGATTTTAATAATTCTTTTGTAGATTCACTTCTATCTTTTAGCGATACAATAATCTTACCATCTAAGATACCCATAAAATCATTAGCTTTAATTTCAACGCCTGAAATAGATGTATCTCTTACAGCGTAAGTTACTTCACCAGTCTTGACGTTACGTACGCATTCAGACATTTCCTCATAATTAGTATCTAAATCAACAGTCTCGTCAAAAACCATTAATGATGCATAACCTTGTGAAATTGTTTTAGCTTTTAATACTTTAACATTTACATCATCAATAAGTAAAGCTGCTTGTTCAGCTGCTAAAATAACATTTCCATTATTAGGAATAACGATTACATTCTTTGCATGAGCTTCTTTAATAGCCTTAACGAAAGCTTCAGTTGAAGGATTCATTGTTTGACCACCATTAATAACAACAGCAGAGCCTAATTCTTTAAATGTATTTTTAATACCTTCACCAAAAGCAACAGAAACAACTGCAATTTCTTTTAAAGGTTCTTCTTTCTTTGCTTGTGGGATTTCGTCATGTAATTTATTATTTTTAATTTCAACTTTAACAAGTGAGCCAAAACGTTCAGCCAAGTTTAATGTTTTACCAATTTCATCAGTATAACAAGAAACATATAAAGCATTATCTTTCTTTTCTACTTTAGCATATGAAGAACTTGTTAATTCTTGTCTAACATCGCTAGGATCTACTTCTTGATTAGTAATAATGTAGAAGTTAGTTTCATAAACATATTCACTAGTATCAACATCTTGTTGGCTTGAAACTTCAATCATTTCTCCATATAAAGCTTTCTTCATACCTTCTATAAATACTAAGAAGCCTTCACCACCTGAATCTGTTACATTAGCTTCTTTTAATACAGGTAATAAATTAGGAGTATTTAACTCACTCTTTTTAGCCGCATCATAATAAGCATCAAATAATTCTTCAAATGAATCGAATGTTTTATCTGCAATAGCTTCATAACTTTCGCGAATAACTGTTAACATAGTTCCTTCAACAGGGTCCTTGAAAGCCTTATAAGCTACGTCGCGTCCTGATTTGAAACAATTGATAAAATCATCAACAGTTAAAACATCTTTTTGCATTTCTTTAATCGCAACAGATAATCCTCTAAAATATTGAGATAAAGAAACACCAGAATTTCCTCTAGCTCCCATTAATAATCCTCTTGCGAAAATTTTAGCAAGATCGATAATTGAATCAGATTCGCATTTTTCAATTTCAGCAATACCAGAATCACTAGTCATACTCATATTGATACCTGTATCGCCATCAGGAACTGGGAATACGTTTAGTGAATTTATATATTCACAATTGTTTCTAAGATTAGTAGCACCATTAGTAACCATAATCTTAAAAATTTTGCCATTAATAGTCTTAATAGCCATTAAATAACACCATCCTAAATATTAGTTTTAAAAATTTTATATTATAAATTAATAATTTTTTTTGCCATTTTTTAATAAAGTTCTTCAATGAACTAATTAAAACTATATCATACTTCATGCCAATTTTCAATATAAATTGACCCAAAAATTATGAGAGGAGTTAAATATGAAGTGATTTTAGACTATTTTCAATGTGATTGTTGTTCTTCTTTATAAGTTCAACCATATAAATATAAGAATTCTTTAACTATATATAATAAAGGAATTATCAAAAAATTATTTTTTAAATTTAGACTATTGATTATTAATTTAAAATTGTATATAATAAATAGGCTTATAAAAACAAATGCTTGAGCAAGGAGGTTTGAAATATGGCAAAATGTTATGTAACTGGTAAGACTACAACTTTCGGTAACAAGAGATCACACGCATTAAATGCATCTCGTCGTACTTGGAAGGCTAACCTACAAACTGCTCACATCGTTTTAGAAGATGGCACAGTTAAGAAGGTTAAAGTTTCTGCTAGAGCTCTAAAGAAGGGCGACCTTAAGAGAGCTGAGTAAGATTACTCGCATATATTAAATCGGTTTAGGCCGATTTTTTGCGTTATAGGGCACAATTTTGTGTCCTTTTTCTTTTTGTAAATAAAAAAGAAATAATTTCGTTATGAAACTATTTCTCACTTCTTAAATTAAACCTGTTATAAAAATTTCAAGCCCTATTAAAATTAAGATAACCCCGCCTACTATCATAGCTTTGTTTCCTAACTTTAATCCGAATTTTTTACCAATTATAACTGACACATAACTTACAATAAAAGTTACAATCGAAATTAATAGAATAACAATTAAAGCTTCAGACATCGAATAATCCGCAAAAGTTAATCCTGTACTTAGCGCATCAATAGATGTCGCAATTGCTTGAATAAAAATTAATTTGAAAGTTAATTTCTTTCCTATAATTTCTTTTTCTTCCTCTTCTTCGTTTTTGCTTTCTTTAATTGCATCAATAATCATCTTTGTACCTAAGAAACCTAAAATTACTAAAGCAATAATAGGAATTAAATGATATTGCTCAATTTGTGGTACATTTTTGTAAATTGTAGAACCAAATAAATAACCTATAAAAGGCATAAAAGCTTGGAAAAATGCATACATAAATGCAATAAATATATGTTTCCTTGTGCTCATATTTGGTTCTTCTAACCCGTTAGCCATTGATACAGCTGCCGCATCCATTGTTAAGCCTAAGCCTAACAAAAGACCAGAGATAATAAGTTGTCCTGCCGAAATACTTAAAATCATAAAATCCTCCAGTAAACAAAAAAAGAGACTACACCAACTAATTGGCGTAAGTCTCGTTCATTAAGGTAGAGCCTGGATAATACCATTATGTAGACCTACCACTTATATTTAAGTGAACTACTCCCTTACAGAGTACTTAATTATTGTATCATTAAATGCTAAAAAATCAATAATCAATCTTCATTTCAAAAAAAATTATAGTTTTCATATCGTATATATTTTCTGGGTTTAATAAGAAATTATGAAGAAATCTCTTAACTTATAAATCAAGTTTCCAATATCCAGTTTTTCTTGATCCTACTCTTTTAATTTGGTTATTTTTCATTAACGTTTCTAAATGCCTATAAATTGTAGGTCCCGACT
>CAVGYR010000040.1:4145-10409 GCA_963633325.1 uncultured Treponema sp. | reverse complement strand
TACCATCAATTTCATTCATTTTATCATTAAATTTATTGTATTCGTATGTTTTTTCGTATAAAAAATTTGCATTCCGTTCAAAAACAAATGTAAAACCAAATTCATCATTTGTATAGCGATATTTAATATTATCATCAGTGCATAAAGTAAACGTTCTATCAAAGCCAGTTCCAAATGCATCAATATATCCACATTTAAATAAGGTACTCGCAATCAAAATATTTCGAATTTTACTTCCGACCTTGCCGGAGGCAAATTTCATAGGATCAATGTTTTTAAAAATCGGACCTGGATTATAGATTCTAATCGATGATCTATAAACAATATATTGTTGATAATCACCTTCAATCGCATAAGAACAATGCGCAAACGAATTAACCACAATCTCTCTAATAGCTCTTAATGGTATTTCTGGAGTTTCTTCTCTTTGAATCCCCATAATATTTGCCTTATAAGTAATATGATTTTGAATGTAGGAAATCGATTCTCGCATACATTCAAAAATATTTCCCCTATATTCTTTAATTTCCCCAAATTCAGTCCTTGAATCTGTAGGATAACAAGCTTCTTTAATAGTTAATGGTTTATTGTTACCAAACAAATACCATCCTGCATTATTTAATTTCCCATTTTTTGTTAAAAGTCCTAATTTATTTAAAGCTTCAGTTGCATTCCTATAAACATATTCAAGTCTACCTTTATCATTTGCCATTCTTATGCAATCAATCAATAAATCTTCATTGATATAATTGACATCAAATTCAGTTTCTTTTTTCTCCCACTTAGAATAAGTATCTTCTTTTAAAGAGAAAAAATGTTGCAATTGAGAAGAATTCATTATTATATCCGCGTCATTTATTCTTATGTAATATCTAGAATAAGCTGAATAAGGTGTGTCTTCTCCTAGAACACTAACTTTAATCACTGACTTAGATTCTATTTTTTCTTCTTCAACTTTAACTTTAATCGGTAATGGTTTTAAATTATTTTGAATCTCATGTGTGACATCCGCAAGCGTTTTTTTCCCGATTTCAAGGCCTATGACTTTTCCTTCATCATCTATACCAAAATAAACCACACCAATATGGCATTTATTAAGCATAGCTGACAATGATATTATGCCTTCTTTAAGTTGTGCTAAAGATTTTTTGAGTTCTAACTGTTCTGTTTCAACATACATATTTTAAAACCTCCTTTTACTTTATCTTATCATTTATCTTATCATCGGTCAATAAAAAATTGATAAGATAAAATATCACAACTTGTATTGTGAATCGTGTTTTCTTTTTCATTTCTTCTTAAATTGAATCGTGTAATAACGTTATTTGTCGTCAACCTTTCTAACATCTATATATTATAGCTACTGAATTATATTTTTCCTAAGCATTATTTTAATTCTAAAAAATTTATTGTTATACACATCATTTTATCTTATCATTTTTCTTATTATTTATAATTTAAGAATATGATAAAAAGCGAGGCAAAACACCTCGCTAAATATTAAAAATTAATCTTCAATATCAGTAATAATTTGATTGGGATCTTCTTGTTTAAATAAATATGAACCCATAACTGCTAAATCTGTTCCAGCTTCTTCAACAAGTTTATAAGTTTCATTATTAATTCCACCATCGACACTAATCAAATAATTTAAATTATGATAATCTCTATATTTTTTTAATTCTTCTATTTTCTCTAAAGAATTAGGCATAAATTTTTGACCACCAAATCCTGGTTCTACAGACATAACTAATACTAAATCGATGTCATTTAAATATGGAATAAGTTCACTCCAAGAAGTGTTAGGCTTTATAGAAAGACCTGCTTTAGCACCTAGAGAATGAATCAAATCGATAGTATCTTTAATATTTGACTTTGCCTCAATGTGAAAAGTTATAAAATTGCTGCCGGCATCAACGAAATCCTTTATATATTTAATAGGATCTATAATCATTAGATGTGTATCAAAAATAATGTCTTTAAAACATGGTCTAATTTGTTTTTGAATACCTTGGCCAAAAGAAATGTTAGGCACAAAAACCCCGTCCATAACATCAATATGTAAATAACTTGCTTTATTTACCTTGTTAATACTTTTTACTAAATCTTTAAAATCTGCACTTAAAATACTTGGTGAAATTTTCATATTAATACCTCTCGTTTATCTTATCATACATCTTAATATAATTATCATATCTGCTTTTTAATATAGATTTACCTGCTTCACTCTTAATATAACAATCCTTCGAATTTAACAAATGTTTACAATCTTTAAAACGACATTTTGAAGAATCAAATTCGATAAACATTGAACTAAGCCTGTCACTTTTAATAAAAAAGTCTAGTTTTGAAAACCCTGGAGTATCTCCTAAAAGACCATCAAAATAAGGATATAAATGTATTTGACGTGTAGTATGTTTTCCTCTATTTAAGGCATCCGAAATCTCTTGGGTTGCTAGATTGAACCCTGGGATTAAGGAATTAATGAATGTTGATTTACCAGCCCCTGTTTGTCCTGATAAAACAGTAACTTTATTTTGAAGTAAAGCTATTATTTCATCTTTATTATTTTCTTTATCCATAGAATTTACAAAGAAAACTTTATATTTAAGTCTTGTTTCATAATAAGACATAATTTCTTTAATCTTGGCAAGTTCATCATTTGTGCATTTATCAATTTTTGTTATAACAATAATAGGTAAAATATTAAAAGTGTTTAAATTAACTAAAAACAAATCTAATAAATATGTTGAAAAATCAGGTTCTTTAGCCGAAATAATCAAGATTATTTGGTCCACATTAGCTATATCAGGTCTAATTAATTCATTCTTTCGAGGATAAATATTAGTTATATAATTAATTCCATCATTAATTTCGTAATCTACAATATCTCCTACTTTAGGGGACATTTTAATTGTTTGTGTATCTAGTTTATTTGACAAAGGATTATTATTTCCTTTATTAAATTTATCATCTTTAGAAACACGTATTTTTCTAAATTTCCCTCTAGCGCGTGCTTCTATAGTTTCTCCGTTATCTAAAATTTTATAGACACCCGCATTTAAATTAACAATTCTTCCTTGCATTAATTGTTTTCCTTTTTCATATTATTACTTCTAAGTTGCCCGCATGCCGCATCAATATCTGAGCCTTGTTCTAAACGTAGTGTTACATTTAAACTACGTTTTTTAAGTTGATCGTAGAAACGTTTCATTCTTTCTTTTGTACTTCTCTTAAACGGCTTTTCTTTAACCTCGTTATAAGGAATTAAGTTTATATAAACATTTAAACCATGTAAAAGATCAGCTAATTCGTTAGCACAAGTAAAAGAATCATTTAGTTCATTAATTAAAATATATTCGATAGTAACACGTCTATTAGTTAAATCAATGTAATCTTTAATAGCTTTTACAAGTTCTTCAATCGGATAAGCCTTATTTATAGGCATAATTTGATTTCTAATGTCGTTGTTAGGCGCATGCAAAGAAATTGCAAGATTTGATTGTAAATCTTCTTTTGCATATTCATAAATCATAGGTACAAGACCACAAGTTGAAACACTAATATGTCTAGCTCCTATTTCTAAGCCATGTGCATTGTTAACAATATGTAAGAATCTCATTACATTATCATAATTATCAAAAGGTTCACCAATACCCATAACTACAATATGGGACACATCGCGTTTGCTTTCCTTAATTACAGACATGATTTGCCCAACCATTTCCCCCGCAGTTAAATTTCTTAATTTCTTTTTCATACCAGAAGCGCAGAACATACAACCCATGTTGCAGCCGACTTCACTTGTAACACAAACACTTGTACCATAATTATGAGTCATTAGTACAGTTTCAATAAGATTTCCATCTTCTAGTCTAAATAAAAACTTCTCAGTACCGTCGCTACTGATTTGTCTAACAACTACTTCAAATGTATTTAAAGAGAAATCTTTAGCTAGGTCATCTAACACAAACTTTTTTATATTAGTAATTTCACTAAATGAATTTACCTTTTGTCTATAAATAGCCTCAAAAACTTGTTGGGCTCTAAATTTTTTTAAATCTTTCGCAAGAAAATATTCTTCTAATTCTTTCGGACTAACATCAAATATACTTCTCATAGAAAACTCCTTTTAAAGTCTATTTATTGTATCATATTTTATTTTTAAAATAAAATAGATTAGAAATATTTATTTTAAGATAATGTCATATTGACCTAAAGAAAAAAAAGAATATAATTATTTCGATAAGGAGAAAATTTATGATAAACATATTCAAACCTATCGATTTAACTAAAGAAAAAATATTCAAATCTATAATGTTGTTTTCTATACCTATTCTATTAAGTTACATATTACAACAAATCTATACGATTGCGGATGCGGCTATATGTGGACAATTCTTGAATGCAAATGAGGTTGCCGGAGTAAATAATACCTCAAATTTAGTATTCATTGTCTTGCAATTCGCGCTAGGGTGTACGGCCGGTTTCTCAGTAATCACATCTAATATGTACGGACAAAATAATAAAGATGGTATTAGAAAAAGTTTTGCGACCCAAATTAAATTGTCCCTATACATGTCAATTATTCTAACAATTCTTGCATGCTTAATGATTAATCCTCTTTTGAAGGTTATTGGTCTAACTAAATCAGATGAGGCTGTACAAAATGAAATCTATAAATCTGCTTATACTTATATTTTAATTATCTATTTAGGTATATTTACACAAATATTCTATAATGCAATTTGTTCATTCTTGCGTTCAGTAGGTGACTCAATTACGCCTCTAATATTCTTATTAATCTCAACTGTTTTAAATATCATTTTAGATATTTTATTTATTGTACCATTTAAAATGGGTGTTTCCGGAGCTGCGATTGCAACCGTAATTGCGCAAGGAATATCTGCTGTAGGATGTTTTGCTTATACATTCATCCATTATAAAGATTATCGTTTAACTAAATCAGATTTTAAAGTTGATTTAAGATTAAGTTTGAAACATTTACAAATGGGTCTTCCTCTAGCTCTTCAATTCTCAATTTTGTGTATTGGTTTAATTGTAATGCAAAGTGTTATTGTTAAATTTGATTCAAATGCTCTAGGAGTAGTTGTAAGAAGCGATGCACAAAATGGTTTTGGAGCCGCAACTAAACTTAACAACTTATTAATGTGTCCTTTTAATGCTTTAGGTACAGCAATGCTTACATATACAAGCCAAAATTTAGGATCTCATAATTTTAGTAGAGTTAAAAAAGGCGTTAATATAGCTATTTTAATTGCGATTGCTGAATATATTATTTTCGCAGGAATCGGATTGTTGATGACTATAAACGGATTCTATTTACATATCTTCTATTCATCCGATAAAATAACAGATTTAGCTATAAAATACGGAAATGCTTATTTATTCTGTGATTTATCATTATATATCTTCCTTGGAATATTATTTATCTTTAGAAATAGTGTTCAAGGTGTAGGTAAACCTTTATTCCCATTCCTAGCTGGGATTGGTGAATTAACTGCTCGTACAGTTATTTGTTTAACATTACCTAGATTATTTAATGGTGCCGATATTACAATAGACGCCAATGATAAAGCCTTATATGCTCTTGCGATGGCCGATCCTTGTGCTTGGATATTTGCATGTGCATTCTTATTAACAGGTGGATTTATCTATATTTATTCTAAAAAAGCTGAAAAGCGTTTATTAGGGTGCTAATAAAATAAAGAAACTATAAAATTCAAATTTTGCTTGAATTAAATAGTTTCTTTTTTTATTTGATGTATAAAGGTATATAATTAATTTGTAAGTTTAAAATGATAACAATAAAGAAAAAGATGTGAAATTATGACTGTAGAAGAAATTTTAGATAAAACTAGAAATTTATTAAAAGATGATGAGGCTGTTTATGGTATTGAAGAGTCCCCAACATATTATTTATGCTATTTTGCAAATAAAAATTTATCAAAAGAATTTATTGTAGATAATACAGGAGGAGCATCTCTAATTCAGATTAGTAAGAAAACAGGAAAGACTAAAATACATAGGTCACTTCCAAATAACTTATTATTTTGGCCTATACCGCACAGAGAGTTAATACGTTCGAAACCGATTTATGATAAATTTGATCCTGAATCTATCAAAAAATAAATTTATACAAGTTTATATCTTTGACCATAATCAAAAAGGAACTGTAAATCACTTTATATTAAGTGTTACAGTTCCTTTTCGAATTTACGAAACAATTTAACTATTTATTAT
>CAVGYR010000040.1:1517-4135 GCA_963633325.1 uncultured Treponema sp. | reverse complement strand
TTTATTCTCGAATTAATATAGTAACTCTAATTTTTTTATTCAAGTGCCTCAAATGAAGAATTGAATATCTTATCATATTGGTCTTTATATTTTTTAGATATAATTTTCTTAGCCTCACTAAAATCAACGTTTCTACTTCTTAGATTATGCGCGTCAGAAGCCACAAAACTTACTAGTTTATTTTTAAGTAAGAACTTTAATACCTTTTTGTATTCTTTTCTTTCAAAAGATTTTGCATTTACTTGAATTAAGGCATATTTAGAAATTTCTTCTAAATCATCATTAGTTAAATAATCATAACGTTCAATATGAGCTACAATAGGCTTGTATCCCGAAACTTTCAAATCATAAACTATAGAAGGAATGTCAGTTTGTTCACGAGTCGAAAATTCTACAAGAACATATTTAGTGTTGTTAATAGTTAACATTTTCCCTTTATTTAAATCATCTAAAAGATTATCATAATAATAAATTTCCGAGCCTAAATATAATTTAATATCTAGATTAACATTCTTTTTAAATTCTTCAAAATGTTTAATCAATTCATCTTTACAAATGTTTTCCTCATTTTGGTGGGGAGTTAAAACAACACTTGAAACACCATTTTGAATTTCTTCATTTAAAAGAGCTAAAGAAGTTTCAAGCGAATCAGATCCATCATCTACAGATGGTAAAATATGACAATGCAAATCAAACATAAAAATCACCTAAATCTATTATATATTCAAATCTCTTTTTTAGCAAAAGAAAAAGCTCTTTATAGAGCTTATTTCTTGGCATCACCATAGCCATATTGATAATAATAATTGCTTTCTTTCTTAGACATCTTAACGTTAGTAATATTCATACCGATTAATTTACCACCATTATTGATGATTGAAGTGATTGAATTATTAATATCTTTCTTGTTAGCTTTGTAAAGGGCAATATTGTAAATAAAGCCATCAGCTAATTTAACAATTTGAATTGAATCAGCAGCTGCAAGTACAGGAGGTGTATCAATAAATACATAGTCATAAGTTTCTTTTAATGTATTAATTAAATCACGTAACTTTTGACTTTCAAATAATACAGCTGGGTTATCAACACTCTTACCTGAAGTAATGATATCAACACCACTTTCAGATTTCTTAATAAGGTCTTCAAATGAACAAGTTCCTGCTAAATATTCAGAAACACCATTTTCTTTCTTAACACCAAATACTTTGTTTGCACGAGGTTTTCTAATATCTAAGTCGATTAGAACAACTTTCTTACCACTTCTTGCGGCCGCAAACGCAATATTAGAAATAGTTGTTGTCTTAAACTCACCCATTTGTGTTGATGTAATCATTATAGCTTTATAAGGATTATCAACATTCGCAAGTTTAATATTAGTTAAAATTCTATTATAAGGTTCAAACGCACGAATTGAAGGTTTAACTAAATCGTCATCTTCATTCTTCTTCTCTTTAGAATTATCAAAACTCTTTACACCAATGATTGGAAGACCAAGCTTTTCAACATCATTTTTATTTGTATATTTCTTAGATGCTAATTCCTTAATGATTGCAAATGCACAACCTACAACTGCACCAACTAATACAGAAATAATTAAATATAATGGTTTATTAGGTGAACTATAAACTACATCATCTTCGCTTGAAGGGGTAGTTAATTTTTTAATTTCACAAATCAAATCATCTGTAGTAGTTTCATCATAATCGTTTGATAAACTTACGATGTAGTTCATAACGTAGTTTGAAAGAGCTATAATTCTATCTTGGTTTGTATCTTTAATTACAAAACTTAAATAGTTGCTGTTAGATGTAATTGTTGTAGAAATTTCTTTTTTAAATGATTCATAACTAATTTTTTTATAAGTTGAATCATTTACATTTTTCGTATTGTAGTTATCAACAGCTTTTTTAATACAAACATCATCTGTTAAAATTGAAGCTACTGTGTTTACATAAGTATTACTTGCGGAAATGTTAATATTAGAACTTGAACTGTTAGTATCATTTTTAACTTCAACAATTAATGTAGAAGTTGCTTTATAAGTTTCTTTTGCAATTCCAAATGTGTAAATAGTACCTAAAATAGTAATAACTACTGTTATAATAACTAGAGCTATCCAGTTTTTCTTAATACAATCAAATATATCACCTAAAGTGACATAACTTTCGTTTTCTTCTTCAGGATTTGTATTTAATTGATTATCAAAATTATCCATAATATACTCCTATTGAATTTATTTTTATGTTTAGAACATTTTAAAGTCTACCATATATTAATTTTAATTGCAAGTTTTGCTTAATAGATTAAGTCTATTTAGTACAAATTTCATACATTATTACATTATTTTAGTGAGTTTGTAAGATTTAAAGTTAAATTTTTGAAGTTTTTTTGATCTATGTAAGAAATATCATAAAGAATAAACAAAGAACTAAAAAGAAGTCCTACCACAAATAAATTTTTTGAAATTGTACTTACGTTTGTACCTGAATAAGTAGTATATATTTTATATGTTCCTTGATTAATCATAAAACTTACTAAATAATCAGTTTCTTTAGAATCTATAATTTGAAGTTTTTGTGTTCCTTCTTCACTTATACATACGATTTCATAACCTTTAT
>CAVGYR010000040.1:0-1507 GCA_963633325.1 uncultured Treponema sp. | reverse complement strand
CCTTTATAATATAAAAGTGGTAATTGGATGATTGCATTATCCGAATCTACACTTATATCAAATTCTAATTTTGGTGTATCCATATTAAAATTTGAAACCCTCGCATTTCCTTCTAATACAGCACATGTTAAATTTAATTTCTCTTTAGGATTATTAATTTGTTTTATAACAGTATAATAAAGTGAATTTTTGTATTTAGGTATATAATTTTCTTCTTCGTTATAATAATAAATATATGGCAAATATTCTCTATTATGCCCTATTTGGCCACGATAATCGAAATATGAGTCATCAATGCAAGTTACAAAATTAGGTTTATCATAAACTTCGTAATTAAGTCTTTTTTCAATATTACCTTGTGTAATTAAAGGTATAACCATGCATAAAGAACTTATGACTAAGATGCTTTTGTTATGCATTTTAGATAATGCAAATGCAAGTAATATTACAAATATAAATTGTAATAATCCATTTAATCGCCAACTAAATTGGATTACGTAAAATTGACTAGGCAATAAAGCCCATACTTTTTTAGAAAATAAAAGTAACAAAATTACAAAAAGTAATACAAGATAAGAAACAACATGTAAATTGAATTTGTAAGTTAGATCTAAATCCTTCTGTTTAAATAGATTAAAACTTAAATAACAAATAAGTAATAAGCTGATACTTATCAAATGTTCAACTCTAATAAAATTTGTTTTATATAATATAAGACTTAAAATAAATGTTAATAAAACTATAATAGTGTTTTTATATTTTCTTAAAGACTTTACATATTTGAATAGATAATCGCATACTAACACAAGAAGCACAATCAGATAATATATTACAATTTCACTTATTGCTTTTTTAACATTATATATTTCTTTATACGAAAAAAATAAATAAGAATAATTAATAAAACCAGTGTAAGTGCTATTTCTATCTATTTGTTTAACTACGTACTCATAAGTCGTATTCATTCTGCTTGGGTTTGATACATTATAAATAGATGTATTTAATTGTTCTATACAAGGAAGTAATATTAATGAGCACAAGAAAAATATAATTAAAACAGATACACATGTATACGTAATATATCTTTTATTCTTTAAATTTAAGCCAATGTGTTTAGAAAATATAATTATATAAATTGCGCCAAGAACATAAGAAAATAACGCTGTTATATTATGTGAAAGATATAATAAGCTAGCACCTAAAATGATTTCAAAGAAAGGTTTAGCATTAAAATTATCATCTTTAATTTCTAAAAAGTCATAAATACCCATAAAAAATAACGGGATAAAACAAATTGCAAACCCTTCCGCAAACGCATTTCTTGCGTAAAAGCAGAAAAGTCTATAAGGCATAGCCATATAAATGATTGCACAAATTAAAGCTACATATTTTCTTTTAGATATTTTTTTTACAAAAATATATGTAAATATTCCTGATATAAATATAGATAAAAATATAACTATTTTAAACGATTGCATTAAACTAATGTTGAAACACTCAAGAATTA
>CAVGYR010000039.1:2608-13853 GCA_963633325.1 uncultured Treponema sp. | reverse complement strand
AGTCTAAGACATGCCTCACTAGAGGAATACTCATTTTCAATTGTATTGTAGAAAAAGCCAATAATTTCTTCATTTAATTTAAGAGTTTTGACACTTACATAATATTCTAAACGATTGTATTTTAAATCTAGTTTATTTAACACATCGATATATTCACTTTTGTTTTTTGTTATTTCTTCTTTAATTTCCATAATTTTAACCCTTTTAAATTAACATTTATAAAAAAATATAATATCTATATTCATTATAAGAAAAAGCCTTCTAATTTAATAGAAGACTTAATCATTTTAGAATAAAACTTCACGAGCTTTTTGTCTTACATCATCAGTTGTAGAGAAAGGAACACGAGTAGTATAACCAGCCTTAGCAGCTACAATCATCTTTGTAGGCCAAGCTTGGATATCTGCATTCCATCTATTTACTGTATCGTTATAAACTTCACGAGCTGCAGTAATCTCTTTTTGAAGGTAAGAGTTTTGTTGCATACAATCTCTTAATTCTTGATGACTTTTTAAATCAGGATAGTTTTCAAATGCTAGATTGATTGATTTGCCAATTGATTCAAGTTTACCAGCTACATCATTTCTTGATTCGTCGCTTGTATTTCCTGATCTATATTTAGCAATTTGAGTAAATGTTTCCTTATCTAAATCTACTGCCTTGTCTAATAATTTAGCCGCATTCGTTAAAATGACAACTCTTTGTTCAAGATAGTTATCAATTGTAGAAGCGTCATGTTGTAGTTTTTGTTCAAGTTGACGTAAATAAGTACCTGCCTTAATTTTCATAAATAAGAATACTAAACCAGGAATAATACCTAAACACCAAAGAACAACTTGGAATACTGTAGAACCAGCTCCTACTTTTACAGGAATACGCTTGTTAATAACTCTAACGTCTCTGCCTGCACTTACTTCGTCATCGAATTCATCTAATCCGTTTGCCATATTTTAATCTCCTTTTATTTTTTAATTTTATCTTTAATATCTTTCATAGAACTATTTTGATTAGTTATTAGATAAGATAAAAGACCACGTTCAAATACTAGTTGTTTTTGACTAGCTAGTTTGTTTATTAATTCATTCGAATTATTAAACTTATTTCTTGTTGTATCAACTTTACTCATTGCCATCTTGCTCTTCTTTTCAAGTGGAACATATTCATACCATCTAACTGGTATTTGGTGCATTCTACCGTCTCCACCTAATTTAGTTTGAATATCTGTATGTTCAACTGCTTTATAAGAATAAGCTGTAAGAGTAATATAATCTGTATCTTCATCTTTAGATTCAAAATCACATTTAATGATTGCGTCTGTCGAACTTTGAGGATGTTTTATAATTGATTTATCTAACTTATTAGCTAATGTTTCTTGTTCGTACTTAGAGTTGTACGCCTCGTATGGAATTTCATAAATGTATTCATTAGTTTTTGTTTGTTGGTATAATGGTACAGCTAATAGAGGAGCTAAATCAAAATATAAACCTTTAAAGAAATCACAGGTAATCACAATGAATTTTTGTTTTGCATTTTCTAAATCGTAATCTACAAAAACACTAGGATCAATTTTGTAACTTTGTTTTTGTGAGTGAGCACTGAAAATATAATTTATATATTTATCTTTATAGAATGCAAAATCATCTCCATATGGGCTATGTAACAATAAATCAGTCATGCTTTGTTGAGCTAGAGGGGTAAACATTAATCTAAATTCGGTTTCATTATTTCTATTTAATGCGTTAAACATAATTTCAAATTTAGTATTAGCCATCGCATTAAATGTTTTACCTTCTTTAACCGCATTTTCGGTCATTTTTTGAAGTTTTGACTCACCTTTTTTAATCAACTTATCGATATCTTTATCGCTTAAGTTAGCCTCAACCGATGGAAGACGACTAAATTCAAGATGTCCTGCGCCGTCATTTGTATACACAAGTCTTGTATCATAAAAATACGTAGGTGCAGGTTTAGTAACACTAGCAGTTAATGTTTGTGAATGAGTTCTTGTAACTGTTTTACCATTTGCATCACGTGATGTAGTAGTCCAATGAATTACAATTGAATTAGAGTAAGTTCTATCAACCATTTTAGTATTATAAGTATTTAATACTAAAAATGGATTACCGTTGATATTACCGCTTAGAACATAATTAGTACTTTGATTTTTATCAACACTATCTCTAAATCCGTATTTTTCATGCATATATTCAAATTTATTAGGGTCAAAATAAGGGTCAAGATCGATAAGTGGAGTAGTCTTTTCAACTAAATCCTGACAAATTGTCCAATCGTATAACTCATTTAGAGCGCTCATTGATCTGTAACAATCATTTAACGCACTTTTAATATTTGAATCTAATTTAGCTAATTCTTCGCTTTGTAGTTTAATCTTTTTATTCAATTTTAGTGCAAACACAATAAACATAATACCAAGTAAAATTGAAATAATGCCAAGGGCTATTCTTAAACCTATATTAAATGTAAATATTGTAATAAACATTAATCCTAAAATAATTAGAATTATTGATAAAACTATATATAACACTTTCAAAGATTTAGTTTTACTTGCACTTTTATTTGTTTGTTCTTTTTTTGACAATAAATCCTTATATTTTTTTACTAAAGCTTTATTATTTTCTTTATCAACACCTGATTTTTCTACAAGTTCATCGAAATATGTACTCGCATTTTCTTTAAACTTTTCTTTAAATTCAGATTCGTAAAGTTTTCTAGGCTCGAATATTGAATTATCTGCCATTTTTACCTCTCCTTTTTAATTATATATATGATTAATATAATTTATATGAACATTTTATGAATTTATATAATTATTATATCATAATAAAAAAAAAGGTCTACACAAAATAGACCTCTTTTATCTAAAGATTGATTAGCGACGTTCGTCGATACGAGCAGCCTTAGCTGAAAGACCACGAATGTAACCAAGATAAGCTCTACGAACTTTACCCTTACGGATAACTTGGATTGAATCAATGATAGGTGCATTTACTGGGAATGTTCTTTCGACACCTACACCGTAAGAAATCTTACGAACTGTAAATGTAGCAGATACTCCATGACCTTGTCTCTTAATTACTAATCCTTCGAAAGCTTGGATACGGTGAGTTTCACCTTCAACGATCTTAACGTTTACCTTAACAGTGTCACCAGGACGGAAGTCAGGAACGTCTTTCTTTAGATATTGTGCTGTAATTTCATCAATTAAAGCTTGACCTTTTGCCATAAAAAATTCTCCTTTTAATCTACCAAAATTCATGCATAAAATCGAGTTATGTAGCGGAATAGTGTGCTTTGACTTTTAAAGTCTTATTATTTATACCACAATAGAAAATAAATTTCAAGAGTTTTTTAAAAAATTACTTTATACTTTTACCAACCTTGAATGCGTCGGCTACAGGAGTACCAACGCTATAGTATTTATGTCCTTCAGGGTCAAAGATTAGAGGGTTTAATTTCTTAATATCAATCTTGCCATTTTCTAAAACATCTTCATTTGCACTTACATTAACTATTTCACCAATTAATTTAATGCCATCTTCGTTTTCGATAATTTCAGAAACTTTGCATTCTAAAGAAACCTTAAGTTCTTCAAATATCGGAGCTTCTAAAAATGTACTCTTTGAAACAGTCCAATTAGTTTTCTTTACTTTATCAATTAAATCATACCCTGAAACTATACCAACATAGTCTGAAGGCGCAACCTCTTCAACAGTACCAAAAGAAATACTAAAAGCTTTTGTGCGCTTGAAATTATCGCAGCTTTTGTGCTCGGCTAAAGATATAAACACTTTATTTGTATCATAAATACCAGCCCAAGCCGCAGTCATCGCATTAGCACTTCCGTCCTCGTTATATGTGCCTAAAATAAAAACTGGCATCGGATAAGCTAAAGTTTTAGGTCCTAAATTTTTTCTCATATAAATTCCTTCTTTCTAACTAATTATACAACTTTATAAAAGAGAATGCTCTAATTTGCATTCTCTTCCTTTATAATTTCATCTAACAATTGTTTCTCTTCTTTTGTTAATTCTCTTTTTTTAAGTAAGTCTTTTCTTCTTGAATAAGTTTTGCGTAATGATTCTTTAAGACGCCACCTGCGAATTTTTTCATGGTCGCCGTTTTGAAGTACAAAAGGTACTTCTTTATCTTTATAAACTTGAGGACGCGTATATTGAGGATATTCTAACAAGCCGTTAAAGAAAGAATCATCGCGATATGAATTTTCTTTAATAGTGCCGTCAAGCAAACGAATAACTGAGTCCGCAATCGCCATAGCTGCTATTTCCCCACCTGTTAAAACAAAATCTCCTAAAGAAATTTCTTCATCAACATAGTCTCTAATTCGTTCATCAAATCCCTCATAATGTCCACAAACAATAATTAGTTCTTCTTCTAATGCAAGCTGATTAGCTTTTTCTTGATTATATGTTTTACCTTGAGGAGATGTAAGAATAATGTGAGATTTTTCTGTTTTAATATCAGTCAAACATTTATCAATGATATCACATCTTAAAACCATACCATTACCGCCCCCATAAGGAGTATCATCTACATGGTGGTGTTTATCTAGTGAATATGTTCTAAAATCAATAAGTTCAATTTCTACATTATTTTTTTCGATTGCTCGCTTAATAATAGATTCCGAGATAAACCCTGAAAACATTTGTGGGAATAATGTAACTATCTTAATTTTCATTGAAGAAACCTTCAATTTCATTAATGTAGATGCCGTTTTCATCTACTTTATTAATAAATACGCCTCTTAAAAATGGTACTAGTCCTTTTGTATTCTTGCCCTTTACTTCCATGATATAACCTTGGCTAGATTCTAACATTTTTGTACATACACCTTTTAATTCGTTATTTTGGTTATATACATTCTTACCAATTATTTCATGTAAATAATTTAGGTCACTAGGAAGTTCACCTTGGTCTTCTTCAGAAACATATAAAAGACAGCCTTTATATTTTTCAACTAAATTAATATCATTTAAATCTTTAAAATTTATAAATAGATTACCTTTAAAATCATCTTTTGCGCTAGATACAACAACAGGGATATATTCATCTTTATAATTTATATATAAGCGAGAACCTTCATAAAATCTATCGAAATCAGAATCGTCTTTAACTCTTAATTCGCCTTTAAGACCATGTGTATTTAAAATTTTACCAACAATATAATAATTCATAATTTAAACCTCATGTATAAATTATACAATATTTGTATCTCTTTTTAAAATGGTATCTTTACCCTTATTTAAAGTATCAATATTTGAATAGATATAAGTTTCACCTTTAGTACGAGTAATCGCCGTATAAACAATTTGCCTATTAACTAAAGGATGGGCTTTATTTTTAGGCAATACAACTAAAATATAAGGATAATCAGAGCCTTGGGATTTGTGAATTGTAATCGCATAAGCTAAATCAATTTCTTCTAGTGAAATTAAACGAATAGGATAAAATATAAAATCTTTTAGTTTGAATATTTTATCTTTCAAATACAAATCATGCGTAACTAATTTAGTAGTCTTTTTTAACATTAAATAAAGTGTATCATCTCCGTTAAATTTAACAAGAATGCCTGAGTCGCCGTTATATAAATCAAGTTTCTTATTATTTTTCTTAATCATGACAATTTCGCCAGCTGAAAAAGTGTTCATTTTTTTGTTATTATTATTGATTTCTCTAACTAAACGATTAATAGACTCGACACCACGTCCCCCTACATTTTCTGCACATAATATCTTAGCTTTTTCTGAAAGAGTGAATATATTTATAAGATTATCATAATCGTCTAAATTTAGATTTAAGCACTTTGATGTTAATTCTTTATAGAATTTTTCATTCCATTTAGATACAATCGATCTAATTATAGATTTATCATTATCATTTTGTATATCACAATAGTAGAAAATAGGATAACCTTCTTCTTCAATAATTTCAAAATCAGTAGGATTTTTCCATACATCAGGGTCTATATTTAAATCAAGACCGTTATTAATATTTTCAGCTAAATTATAAATTGGGGAACCTTTTTGGAAACGTTTTGATTCATCTAATTCAACTATGTTTTTTTGTAAACTTGCTTTATTAAGTAAGCCTTCAAACACGGCCCCTGCATCAACCGATGGTAATTGGTTTTTATCACCCATAATATAAATTCTAGAGCCAGTTGGTATCGCCTCAAGTAGAGAACTAAACAAATTTATATCAATCATTGAAGCTTCATCTACGACAAAGACGTTTCCACTAGGGAACATATTATTCTTGTTGAATAAGAATCCATTATCAGTTGTACCTAGTAAGCGGTGGATAGTGGCTTCCTCAAGATTAGAAATTTTACCAACAATATCTTTATGTGATTCTTTATATTCATCATTGATGATGTTTAAGCCTTTAATTATACTTTCTTTCATTCTACTACTAGCTTTTCCACTAGGTGCTATCAAATTGATTTGTTCATCAATATTATTTTCAAGAAGATTAATTAACAAGAACAAAATCGAAGTGGTTTTTCCGGTACCAGGTCCACCTGTAATTACTAAGTTCTTCTTAACGCCCTCAATAACAGCTTTTTCTTGTCCATGAGACAAAACAAATCCTTCTCTTATGCATTTTTTGTAATCAAAATCCTTAGAAGAATCAAATTTAACACTAAATATTCTGTCAACTGAATTAATTACACTTATTCTTGCATTATAATATTTTCTAATGTAGATATAGTCATTATCAATTACAAATAATTTATTATTCCCAACAATATTAGATAAGTCTTTTAATAAGTCTAAATAATCATTTATTACATTTGTTGATTCTCCTAAAATTAAATCAAAATCAGTCTCTAAATAATTTTTATTTTCAAGATTTGAAATACGAGTTCCTTCAACTTTTTCATTCCACTTTTTTATAAGTATGTCTTTGTTTGTAGACATACAAATGTTCCCGTCATCAACTAAAGAATAAAATATAGAAAATAATTTAAGATATTCGTCTTTATAATTTATAGAAAGATTTTGGCTTATGAATTCGTTCGCAAAAACCCAGGACTCATTCATAAAGCGATATTTTAACAACAGTTTATTAAATTCTTCGTAGTTTAACATACTATCTCACCCTATCTTTAATTATTTTCTTATATTCATTTTCCAAATCAGAATAACTATTCCAAGTTTGGCTATATATACCGTTTCCATAACCTTTAACAGTTCCCTTGATGAAGACATAATAAATACCACCAAAATGATTTTTAAATATTTCTTCTTTAGTTTCGTTCTTATACATCATACTTAGCCAATTAATCAAGCAATATGAATATAAAACTCTTTGTATTGCATATCTATCATCAACCTGTCCTTTTAAGCTTTCTTTTGTATCATAATTTTCAAAAGTCTCACTTAAATTGTCGCTTTTCCAGTCTAGAATTGCATAATACGTGCCCACTCTAAACATTAAATCGATAAAACCATTGCCAAAATTAGAAAGTGTATCAGGAATTAAGTTAAAATTAAATTCTGCTTCAGAAAGTCTATCTTTAAAATCAATTAAATTTAGAGAAATATATTTGTCAGTTTCTTTATTGCCTTCAATTAATTTAAATTTAGATTCTAGAGTATTACTTACAATTTCTTTAGTTAAATTAATATAATCTTCTTTCGTATCTATTCCATACTTATGAAATGTATTTAATACTAAATAATCTAATTGTTCAGTATAATTTTTAAAATCAATTTTTTCAAATATTTCGTGAAGTAGCGTTCCCATAGTTGAGCCTTTAGGGTAATTTAAATAATAATCCTTTAATTTAGAGGCTAAAGGGTTATAATCTTGCGCGGTTTGGATTGCGCTAAGGTCAAAATCAGATACTCCTTCATTTATATCTCCTTCTTTATTATCTAAATCAACGGTTTCACTTTTGTGCGTTAAAGAAGTATATGAGTGCTTATATGTAACTTTCTCATATTCTTTAGCAATTAGTTTTTTAATAGTCTCTTTTTGTTCGTCGATACTAGTTTTATCTGTATTTTTAGGTTTATTATTCTTTAATATTTCTTTTGATTCACTTAATAATTCTTTGTAAGTCTTTTCATTATCTTTTAATTCATATACAAGTTCTTTGTGATGCTCTAGGACATTGTCTAAAGATTTATTTAAAAACACTAAAATTTTATTTGCGTTTTTCTCAGGTTCTTTGTACCTTGGTAAAATCATTACATTTACAGCACGTGTATAAGCTACATAATATAATCTTTGTGGTTCAGCTATTGATTCATTTTCACCTTTTTTTACTGTATACATAAGTTTTTTGTTATATACATCAACTTTGTTTGCTTTAAGGCTCTTAAATCCTCCGGCACAAATAACTATAGGGAATTGTAAACCTTTAGATGCGTGAATAGTCATTATTTGGACCGCATTAAAATCACTTGCTTTTTCAACTAATTTACCATTAGTATCCTCATCATCGTCTTCACCATTGGATAATCCTTTTAATTTCATTATAAGTTCTTCTAAGTTATTACCTTTTGATAAATAAGAAACTGAATAAGAAACTATTTGTTTAAAGATTGATAACGTCTCAATATCTTTAGGACCGCTTAAATTTGTAATTAAATTTGAATCGTTAATAATGCTATCTAAAAGTGCCTCATATGTTTTTGAAAATAACATATTACGCCACTTTTCAATTAAGGCCATTTCCGATATATCGTCATGAGTGAAATATTCAGCCTTAACATTACTTAATTTATAACCAAAAAACTTAGTAGTTAAAACCTTTAAGAATGATCTTCTATTATCTCCTGTAAAATCTGTCACAAGTAAAGCTTCTAATAGTGCAATTACTTGAGCGCACTCAATACCATTATAAACTCCTTCATTTTTGTATTGAATATAAGGTATACCTGCCTTTTTAAGGGCTCGTTTAATTGGCTCAAATTCTGCTCTTGTACGTGCTAGAACAGTGAAATCCTTAAATGAAACATCTCTCTTTGTGCCATCATTTAGATTTTCAATTTGAAGTTTAGTGTGTCTATCTTCTTTTTCACACATATCAAGTATGGCTTGACATGCGATTCGCGCAAAGTCATACTCAGTTGTTGGACTTTTTGTATTTCCTACTACATATAAAGCTTTTGATTTTGAATTTGAATATAGTGTATCTAAAACATCACTATCATTGTCATCTAAGTTCTTATACAAAGAAGGTTCGAATGTATACTCGTCAAATTTATATGTTTCAAATAATGCATTAGAAGATTTAACCATTTCCTCAGTAGATCTATAATTCTTGATTAAAGATCTTGCAAATCCGTTTTTAATAATTTCTTCTTTCGCCTTAAAATAAACGCTAATATCTGCGCCTTGGAAAGAGTAAATTGATTGTTTAGGGTCTCCTACTACAACAATATGGTGATTTTCATCGGTCATGAATACAGCTTTAAAAATATCAAATTGTTTTTGGTTTGTATCTTGAAACTCATCTATAATTGCATATTTATATTTCTCTTTTAATTTTTTTGTTAACAAGCTGTCTTTCTTTATAACGGTTTCCCTTACAAAGCGAATCATATCATCAAATGATTCAATTCTTTGTTCAACTTTATATTCTTGGTAGCTTTTGTAAAACTGTTTTAGATGTTTATAAAATAATATTATTTCAGGTTTATCAATTAATTTGCCACCTAGATCTTTTAGACCTTTAAAGTAATCAAATTCGTCAGGATTTTCTTTAAACGATGTTTTTCGAAATGAGTTACCATTGAAATTAAAACCTTTTTTTATATTCTCTAAATTTCTGATAGTATCGTAAAATTCGATATATTTTTCTCGAGTTTTTTTTCCTTCAACAACTGGGTTTTCAAAAACTTCTAAATACTCAAGTGCTGTAGGTATAATACTTGCAAAATCTTCAAAACATGTAGCAGTTTTCAATTTTACTAACAAATTATATAAGTCTCCGAAATCTAAGTTATCGTTAGATAGAACTACATTTTTTGCAAATTCCTCTCCTATTGTGCCTAAAGATACGATAGTTTCATCTTCTTCTAAATCACTATTTAGATAATATTTTTTTATTCCGTTAATGAGATCTTTTTCAATTTTTGAAACATCTAATGAGTAACCAGCTTTAATTAAGTTATTAATATCTTCAAAAATAGCCCCATGTCTTACGTATCTTTTAACAAAACGATTTAGGGTATCATCGTCTTCCATATTTAAATTTAATGCAAGATTTGCACTAAAGCCAAATGCTTTAATAGTATTTTGGCAAAAAGAATGGATTGTATAAATATTTAAGTCGTGTTCTGAGATATCATCACTAATTTTTCTAATTCTATCTTTAAGTTCGCCACATGCTTTATCAGTATAAGTAACTATCAAAATATCTTTGATATTAACATTTTGACTTAACATCTTTTTAACCATGTTTACAACATTATAAGTTTTGCCTGTACCTGCAGAAGCTTCTATAACATAATTTTTATTGATATCATATTCGTCAATATTAAATTTTTGTGTCTCCATTTTCTTCGCTCACTTCCGTTTCTTCTTCTTTTTTTGCATATTTAACCATTGAGATTAGTTTTGAAATATTCTCATTAAATTTTTCTATATAATTATCGTCTGTATATCCTAAATCAGTCTCAAAGTTAAACATTTTATTATCTTTAAAATAAATTAAATCTTGTTTAGCAAAATTGATAAAGTCATAAAAATTGTCAGGCACTTTATCAGTTAAATACTTAACTGGTAAAAAATAAATATTATCAAAGTCTTTCATTTCTAAATAAATTTCATTTAATATTTCTTTAGCCTCTAAAGAGGTCAAAGTGTAGTTCTTTGCCTTTTTATCATTGCTTAAATTAAGTACAATTTGTCTTTCATCATCGCTAGATTCATTTAGTGTGTCTAACAAGCTAATAATATACGGTGCTATAAAGTCTTTTTCTTTTATAACTTTTGGTAAATCCTTAATCTCAAGATAATAAGTTAGCGAATCATTAATAACCTTTAAATATTTTTTATTTGTACTTATTTTGAAGTTTTGTTCCGCGTTACTTAAATTAATAGTAAATGGTTCTATTACAAAGTATCTACCCAATCTACAAACAAAATTCTTGTAGTTAAAGACATTTGCCCAAATATTATTATATTCTTCTAAACTTATGATATCAGATAATACTTCAACTTTTTTCTCTAATTTATACCGATTATAAAA
>CAVGYR010000039.1:0-2598 GCA_963633325.1 uncultured Treponema sp. | reverse complement strand
ATGACATTTTTGTATCAATATCCGATTCATCAATGTTATGTTCTAAAACAAAGACACAAGTCTCGTAAAACATAGATGATAAATCTAGTTTTTTTGCATTAAATGGTTGAAATTCATCATTTAAATCATCAAACAATGAACTATTATAAGGAAATACTTTTTTAGCCTTATAAGATAATGGTTCCTTTAAATAATCCACAATATCTTTAAATTTAATATTTTTAAGTTCTTCGTCAGTTGATTTAAAACTATATATATCTTCTTTCTTTTCAGCCATAAGATTTTGATTATACATTTTATTTTGAAATTCCGAATTAGTGAATAATTCTGCCCAATCACGAGTCTCATCAAGAGGTAATTTATTAATCTTTTTACTCTTTATAATTTTATTAAAAGGACCTATTTCTTCTAATAGTGTTGAAGGGAAGTATTCTTCAGCAGTTTTTAAATTCTCACATACATAACTTGCATAAAATTTAGAACAATTTAAATATGTTAAAATAAATGCTTTCTTATTCTCTTCAAAACTTTGACTTAGAAGATTATCTCTCTTATCAAATTCGGTTTGTACCTCTAAACGCGGAAAATCAGAACTTGATAGTCCAATAAAAAAGACATATTTATAATCAAGCACAACATTTTTATTAAATGATACAAAATTAACGCCAATATTAGTATTAAAACTATTACTAGAGCTATATTTAATTAAATCTAAGACAAAACAAACAAAGATACTATAATCTAAAGTTAAATCGTAATATTTTATTAGTGAGAAAAATCTATTTAATTTAAGATATTCTTTATTATTGGGTTCTACAAATAATTTTATAGTTTCATTTAATATATCTATATTATCTTTATCAACGGTTGTTATATTAAAATTATCAATAAATTGGTTTATTGAATTTATAAGTTTTGAATATATAACAATTGTTTCATCACTTAATTCGATAGAATCATATGATAAATAACTAGTGTTATCAATTGTAACCATATCATTTTCTTTATCACTATAATCTAAGAATTTTGATAAAATTGTTCTATTTTTTAAATCTATAAAGTCATTATTTTCATAAATATTATTATTAATAACAATCTTTATAATATAATCTTTAATATTTGAATCTATATTAAATTTATTCAGCACAAAATCTAAATTTAATATTTCACTAAAATCTTTCCTAGTAATGGTTTTGTTTAAAACAACATCAAACATTAATTTTAAAAATTCATATAATTCACTATTTATTGATTCTTTTGTTTTTATATTAAAAGGGATATAAGGATAATTTATATTATCTTGATTAAATACCTGTTTAATCTCACTTAAATAATTATTAATATCAGGACTTATTACACAAAAATCACCGTATTTATTATTTTCTTCAAGTAGAAGTTTAGAGATTTTTGAATGCACATATTCAATCTCTCTTTTTTTCGAAGGAGCACCTACAAATTCCACTTCTTTATCGCAGATTTCCTTAATAGACAAATCTAATCTACAAACATTTTTATAATTTGATAAAAACTTTTCTACTATATTTTTATTGTTAACTAAGCCAAATGTATAAATTGTGCCAAGAGAATTATATTCATTATTTAAAATTAACTCTTTTAATGTATACATATTGTTTTTTCTAGCAATGTCTAAAACATTTAAATAAATGTTAAGGTATTCTATGTCTAGTGTATCAAGAGATTCATCATATGATTTAAATAAGGAATACAAACTACATGTTAAATCATATAATTTATTAGGATAGTCTTTACTGTTTTTGTCTAAATATGTTTCAAAACAAGAATTATCTTTAAGCGAAGATAAAATTAACAATTTATAATTTAATTCATCTAATAAACTCTTATTTTTACCTTTTAAACAAGTTATATATATAAGTTCATTAAAGGTATAAAAGTTTACATTCATTAATACATTTGTGCTTGTACGCGCAAAATAAGATTTAAAATAATTAGCTACACTTTCAGATTCAACTAATACATTGATTGGTATAAATAAATCTTCTCTATCTTCAATTATTTTAGCTAATTCTTTAGCAGCTTCCTCTAGTTTAGTATACATACAATATCCGCCTTTTTGATAATTTTAATTTTATCATTTTTAATATATTTTATCTATCTACGATTGCTTGATACATTTACATTTTTTAGCAATTTACATCATTTATGTAATAAAAGAAAAAGACTAAGGCAAAAGACCTTAGTCAGAGGGGTTTTCTGTATATTTTAATAATATTTAAGGGAGAGTTATGTATGAAAAAAATATACAGACGATTAAAATTTTTAAGTGTTTTGTTTATTATTGTTATTTGTCTTAATCTCTTAAGACAATTATATTTTATGAAAAGAATTTAGTTAAAATATATCAAGATTATGTGAAATTATGTGATTCTCACATAAATAAAAATGACTAAGACAAAAGGTCTTAGCCAAAGAGGGGTTTGTCCTTATATTATATTTTTTGTTAAAGGGAGAGTTATGTATGAAAAAATATAAAGACGATTAAAATTTTAGTGTTTTGTTTATTATTTGTTTTTGTCTTAATCTCTTAAGGCAATTATATTTTAAGCAATAATATACGAC